>NZ_PYIA01000021.1:0-63586 GCF_013265645.1 Sphingopyxis sp. BSNA05
TTGAAAAGGAGGGGCTTAAGACAGCCAAGGCTCGCACGAAATTCGTTTCAAAAATCCGGTTGAATTGGACTTCTGGGAGCGTTGCTGGCAGGTGCAAGAATTCTCCTCTCCCATCGCCCCAAAAACCAACCCCCACTTGACATTCGCCCCACCACCGTCACTCTCTCCGGCAAAACAGGGAGAGAGAATATGGCCACCAATGTCGCCGCAGCAGCACCAACCACCATGGATGCCTTTATCGAGAAGCAGGCCCGCGCCGACGCGGTGGTCAATATCGTGCTGGCGGGCGGGATCAATTACTGGCTGACCCGCGATCTGGCTTATGTGCCTGCTACTTTGCCCTTTGGTGATTCCGCGCCCAATCTTGGCGGGACCCTGATTGCCATTGCCGTGCTGATGAGCCTTCTGCTGACTTTGATCGTCTTTCCGATCACGGTGTCGCAGCGCAAATCGGGCAAGGTCACGCCGGGGCTCGCCGCCGACACGCGGGTCGGTTTTGCACCCTTTGTTCTGGCGTTCAAACATCTGGCGATGACATTGATCCCCGCTTTTCTGATTGTGATGGTCTTGCAGGGTGCGGGGCCGGAACTGCGCTTCACCCCGATGGCCTTCGCGGTGATCGTCGCGGTTATCGCGGCGGTGCTGGCCTATTTCATGTCGAAGAGCACCACGCGGGCGACGCTGAACCTATGATCATCATCACCGCCAGCCTCTCCACCGCCTTCGCGGCCAGCCCGGACGAGATTATCGCCTTGTGCAGCGAGCATAGCGCCCGGTCCCGCGCCGAACCAGGCTGTATCTCGCACCATATCCACGCCGATTGCGAAGACCCGTCGCGCTTGTTCTTTCATGAACAGTGGCAGGACGAAGCCGCCGTCGCCGCGCATTTCGCCCTTCCGGAATCGCGCGAGTTCGTGAAGCGCCTGACCGCGCTGGTCGGGGAACGGCCGGAGATACAGATATACCGGGCCGATCCGGTGTCGATGGCGGAGCTGGGTTAGATCAAATTGTCATCCCAGCGAAGGCTGGGGCCCAACCCGGCTTCAGGGGGAGAACCAGATGCGGGTTGGATCCCAGCCTGCGCTGGGATGACTATGTCAAAACCGCTTGCGGAAATCGATCTCGACATAGCGCCCGACCGGATCGAGATAGCCCTGCTGGTAGCTGAGCGGGATCAGGCCGCTGTCGTCGCGCACGGTCTGGATATCGTTGAAGATATTGTCGACCTTGAAAGCGATGCGGCTGCCTTTCAGGAAGGGGATTTTCTCGGTCAGATTGCCGCGGTCGTCGAGGTTGATGAACAGCCGCAGATTAAACGTGGTCAGATCGGAAAAGCGCAGGTCGGAACCGGTGAGGCCGCCATTGACGCGGGTCGCGGTCTGGTGCTCGCCGCTGAGGCGGAAGCCGATGCCATTGTTGAACCAGCCGCCATTGATCTCGAATTCGTGCCGCGGGCTGCCGCCGGTCGAACCGGTGGCGGAACCGTTCAGCAGGTCCAGTTCCTCGACGCCGTCGCGGATCTTGATCCTGTCCTCCAGACGGATGGTGTGAAAGGCGGAGAGCTGCCAGCGTCCGCCGCTTGGCCTTCCACCTGCACGGCCGCCAGGGCCGCCGCCGCCGGCCGGGCGTCTGACGTTCTGTGTTCGCACCGCCCTCTGGTGGCGGTCCGCCTTCGGGCCTGCCTTCTGCTGCGCCTTCTCCGGACGGCTGCGGTGGCGGTGCGGCGCGCTCGGGTCGTCCGCGCCCGCCGCCGCTTTCCTGGCCGAAGCGTTTGGAAAAGTCGATGCCGTAGCGGATGCGCTCGCTGTAGACATTGGCATAGGTGACCGGGCGCTGGTCGATCGCGATCAGGCGGCCATTGGTGTCGCGGGTGACGCGGTCAGGGAAGGCCGCCTCGATTTCCGGCGTCAGCAGCGGGAAGCTGGAGGCGACATTGTCGCTGTTGTTGCGGAAATATTCGCCGAGGAAGGTGAATCCGTCGAGCCATTCGGGGCGATAGTTGACGGCCAGCTTGATATCCCGCTGTTTCTCCGCCGGCAGCGCCAGATTGCCGCCGGTGGTGATCGAGGCCAGCACGGTTTCGCCGTTGGTAAAGTCGAATATATTGACATTAGGGGTGATGATCAGCGGATTGCCGAGCTGGGCAATTGTCGGCGCGGCATCCTCGCCGATCGCCGAGGCGGAAAAGACCAGCCCGTCCAGCGGTTCCCAGTTCACCCCGAAACCGAATTCGACCAGTCCGCCGAAATCCGACAGGTCGGAATAGCCGAAATTGCCGTTGACCGACAATTTGCCGATCGCCTCCACAACATCGATATTCTCGTCGGCCAGCGGTATGTCGATATTGATCCCGGCGCTGATTT
This sequence comes from Sphingopyxis sp. BSNA05, assembly GCF_013265645.1. Classification (NCBI taxonomy): domain Bacteria; kingdom Pseudomonadati; phylum Pseudomonadota; class Alphaproteobacteria; order Sphingomonadales; family Sphingopyxidaceae; genus Sphingopyxis; species Sphingopyxis sp. BSNA05. The sequence continues at coordinate 2,364 of NZ_PYIA01000021.1, forward strand.
CGTCCCGGCTGAGATCGGTGGTCGTGAGAATGGCGCCGCTGGTCTCGCGGCTGTCCAGATCTTCGCGATTATAGCCCGCACGCACAGTAGTGGTCACTGCGCCGGATGGCAGGACGAGCAGCGTGCCCGAGAGCGTGGCGAGATTGTTGATCGTCTGGTCGACAACTTTCGCGCGGTCGGTGACCGGCGCGCCCAGCAAGGGGCCGAAGCTGACCGCCAGCGGATCGACCGTGCCGGCGTCGATCGCCGCCTGCAGCGCGCTGGTGTCACCGGACCGGTCGGTGTCGGTGTCGACCTGCGTGCGGGTGTAATCGCTGGTCAGGGACCAGCGCCAGTCGCTGAGCATGCCGTTCAGAGTCAGCCCGGCCTGCGCGGTATTGGTTTCCTGCACCCGGCGTAGGGGGCCATATTCGGTGAAATAGCGGAACAGAGTATCGCCTGCCACGTTTAGCGTGCCGCCCGGCAGACCCTGCAGGCCGCGGGACTTGTCATAGACATAGCCGCCGTTCAGCGACAGCGACATGCCATTGTCAAACGACCGGCTGTAATTGGCGTTGAGTTCCACATTGTCGGAGGGGGCGGCCAGAGTGCGATAGTCACCGAGATTGACCAGTTCGCCGGCCGCATCCTGGACGATATCCCGCTCGCTCTCGGTAATCGCCGTATTGTTCTGCCATTCCACATTCACGTTGAGCCGGCTGTTCTGGCCGATGCGGGTAATCGTGGTTTCGACTTCGGACCGTCCCTGTCCGCCCTGGGTGGGAACGCCATATTCTGCCGAGGCGCTGAGCCCGGTATAATTGTCCTTGAGCACGAAATTGATCACCCGCTGGTCGGGGCGATAGCCATATTGCAGGGCCAGTTCCTCGGGGAAGACCTGGACGGTGCGGATCGCCTCGGGCGGCAGATCGCGGATTTCGCGGAAGCCGGATGTGCGCTGGCCGTTGATCAGCACCACCGGGCGCCCGCTGCCGCGGCCCCGGCTGGAGGTTGTCTGCGAGGAAATCGCCTCGAGCAGGTCCTGCACCGAGGATACGCCATAGCTGGCGATATCTGCTTCGCTCAGTTCGACCACCGGCGGTATCTCAGTAATCACCGCGCCGCGCGGCAGTTCTGCGGTGACGACAATTTCTTCATCGGCATAAGAGGAATCCGTGTCGGTGATCTGTGCGCTGGCACCGGCGGGCATCAAAAGGCCGGCGAGAACAAGGGGAGAGGCGGCGAGGAGGGATGTGGGGGAGGAGATCATTTTGTTGTTCATAGCTCTTACATAGGGGGAAAGAATATGTCCGAAGTGCCATGGGTCTGGCGCTAATGGTATAATTTCTTTGTATTAAATTGTCGCAAGGGAAACAGCCCTGGTGCGACAATCATTATCCTGCCGGTTGATGCAGCTAATCCTTCCCTTTTTGCACATTTGCCGTTATGGCGCACTGCAATACGCGGATCTGCCGCAATATCAGGGAAAATGTACCGCCATATGGCAAAAGAAGAACTGCTAGAAATGAAGGGAATGGTTCGCGAACTGCTCCCCAACGCCATGTTCCGGGTCGAACTGGAAAACGGCCACGAAATCTTGGGCCACACCGCCGGCAAGATGCGCAAGAATCGTATTCGTGTGCTGGTCGGCGACGAAGTGCTCGTCGAGCTCACCCCTTATGACCTGACCAAGGGGCGTATCACCTATCGTTTCAAGTGACGAGTCATGGCTCGTCATCCCGGACTTGATCCGGGATCCAGGGCTAACGTAAAACTGCGCTTGCGATTTGGACGCTCTGGATGCTGAAACAAGTTCAGCATGACGAAAGTGAACATATGAAACTGGTCCTCGCCTCCTCCAGTCCGCGCCGTCTGGAACTGCTTGGCCGTCTCGGCGTCACGCCGGACCGGATCATCTCTCCCGATATCGACGAAACCCCCCGCAAGGGCGAGCTGCCGCGCGACTATGTCCTGCGCATGGCGCAGGAAAAGGCTGCGGCTGTCGAACGTGAAGATCAGGAAATCCTGGTCGCAGGTGATACCACGGTCGCGGTCGGGCGCCGGATATTGGGGCAGGCCGGTGATGCGGCGGAACAGCGCAAATTTCTGGAACTGGTCAGCGGGCGGCGGCATCATGTGATGTCGGCGGTCTGCGTGATCGCAGCCGACGGCACGGCGCGGACCAAATTGTCCGACAGCATCGTCAAGTTCAAGCGCTTCGAGGCCCACGAGATCGAAGCCTATATCGCGACCGGCGAAGGGCAGGGCAAGGCGGGCGGCTATGCGATACAGGGAACGGCAGAGGCTTTTGTGATCTGGATGTCGGGCAGCTATAGCGGCATCATGGGCCTCCCTTTGTACGAGACCCGCAATCTGCTGATCAGCGCGGGCTATCCTCTTGGCTGATTTCGCCCATGGCTGGCTTTACGAGGCCGGGATCGGTGAAAACCGGGCGTTGCGGCTGGAAAATGGCGAACTGATACAGATACGCGTCGAGCGTGCCGATGGAAGCATCAGGTCTGGCGCGGTCGTCGATGCAAAATTCTCACAGCAATGGATTGCCGGAAAATCCGGGATTGTGACCTTGGCAAACGGACAGGAAGCTCTGCTGCAGCCGCTTCCCAAAGGCCTGACCGAAGGGGCGACGGTTCGCGTGGAAATTGTCCGGGCGGCGATGACAGAGCGCGGCGGGCAGGCGAAGCGGGCCAAGGCGCGCCCGGCAGAGGCGGACCGTCCCTCGAGCGATGGTCCCGATCTGCTGGCCGAGATTACAGCAACCGGACTTCCCGTCAAACAGGTATACGCCCATGCAGAAGATATCCTGTCCGACCACGGCTGGCACGAAGCCGTCGAGCAGGCCGAAAGCGGCTGGATCGATTTTGAAGGCGGGAGCCTGTTGGTATCGCTGACCCCGGCGATGACATTGTTCGATGTCGACGGACCGCTGGCGCCGTTGGAGCTGGCAAAACGGGCGGCCAAGGAAATTGCCCTCGCGCTCGTGCGCTTCGACATTTCCGGCAATATCGGGGTGGATTTTCCGACCCTGGAGGCGAAGGCTGATCGTGTTGCGGTCATGTCAGTTTTTGATGCTCATATGACCGTGAAATGCGAGCGCACCGTTATCAACGGCTTCGGTTTCATGCAGATCGTCAGCCGGAAGGTCCGGCCCTCGGTGCTGGAAATTCTGCAGGCCAATCGCGCGGTCAATGCGGCACTGAAACTGCTGCGGCAGGCAGAGCGGGATCGCGGTACGGGCGCGCTTCGGCTGGCGGCGCATCCGGCTGTTGCGAATAAATTGCGTGACCCGTTGCTGGACGAACTGGCGAGGCGGACGGGGCGTTCAGTGTCAGTGGAACCGCGCGGCGACATTTCCATCGACGGCGGTTCGGCAGGATAATTGCCCGCAGACTTGCAATCGCGCCGTCCCGACTGCAAAGCCTGCGCATGACCGATATCATTCTCTACGACTATTGGCGCAGCTCGGCGAGCTACCGGGTGCGTATTGCGCTCAATCTGAAGGGCGTCTCCTACACCGCGATCAACACCAGCCTGCTCGACGGCGACCAGAAGGCTCCCGCCTATGTCGCGCGCAATCCGCAGGGCTTCGTGCCGATGCTGTGCATCGACGGCCATGATCTGACACAGTCGCTGGCGATTATCGACTATCTCGACGCGAATTACGATGACCCGCCGATGGTGTCGAGCGATCCGGCAGAGCGGGCCAATACGCTGGCGCAGGCCCTGGTTATCGCCGCCGATATCCATCCGGTGAACAATCTGCGGATATTGAAATATCTCAAGAACGAGCTGGGACAGGATCAGGAAGCCATCGACAACTGGTATCGCCACTGGATCAGGGAAGGCTTCGTTGCGCTGGAAGCCATGGCACCGGAAACCGGTCTGTTCGGCGGCGACCAACCCAATCTGGCCGATGTCTGCCTGGTGCCGCAAATGTATAATGCGCGCCGGTTCGATCTGGATTTGAGCGCCTTTCCCAGGCTCGTGCGGATTGATGCCGCGTGTAACCAATATGAGGCTTTCCAGAAAGCCGCTCCCGAAGCAGTGAAGGATCAATGATATGACAATCGAAGGTGGATGCTATTGCGGTGCGGTGCGGTGCGCTACAAGGCCGAGGGCAAACCGATGCTGAAGGCGGAATGTTTTTGCCGCGAATGCCAATATACGACCGGCGGCAACAGCCTGCTGCTGATGGCGATGCCGGCGGACGGTTTCGCCATCACCAAGGGCGCCGTGAAGGGTTTCAAGCGGGATGATCTGGAAAAGGGTGTAACCCGCGAATTTTGCGCCGACTGCGGCACCCATCTGGCCACCCGCGCGCCGGGTTTGAAGTGGCGGTGATCCTGAAAGTCGGAACGCTCGATGATCCCAGCGTCTTCGGCAAGGCGGACAGCGCCCATTTTGCCTGCGATGCGCAGGACTATCACCGGCTGCCGGACGACATGCCGGTCCATCAGAAGTGGACAGACAATTAGGTCATGAAAAATCAGTTTTAGCCTACCCGCTATTGGCATCAATGGCCGCCATTTCTGTGCCCGCCTGGGGGCAGGAGCAGGTCGATGGAGACGAAGCGCCGGTCGCGGCAATCATCGTTTCAGGACTGCCCGTCACCCGTGGCGACGACGTCTATAGCGCCACCGAAATTGCGATCGATCCTTCCCGGACGGTCGAGAACGCATTGCGCGATGTGCCGGGACTGCAGCAATTCCGCCGGTCGGACGCGCGTTCGGCCAACCCGACCAGTCAGGGCATTACGCTGCGCGGACTGGGCGGCAATGCTTCGTCCCGCGCCTTGCTGGTCCTCGACGGCGTGCCACAGGCCGACCCCTTCGGCGGCTGGGTGGCTTGGCCGGGCTATGATGCGCTGGCTCTGAAAAGCGCGAGAATTACCCGCGGCGGCGGCAGCGTGACCGACGGGCAGGGCGCTATCTCCGGGACGATAGAATTGTTCAGCGACACTGTCGGGGACCGGATCGAACTGGGCGCGGCTTATGGCAGCCGCAACAGCGTCGACACTGATCTGCTGTTCGGTCGCGAACTGGGGCAGGGGCAGCTGACCATATCCGCCAATTATGCCCGCGGTGACGGGTTCATCCCTATCATAGAAGGCCAGCGCGGAACCGTGGATCGTCCGGCGGAATATGAGCAGGCCGGTCTTGCCGTCCGCTTCGTCGCGCCCTTGACCGACAATGTCGAACTGCAGAGCAATGTCCGCGCTTTCACCGACGACCGGGAACGCGGTTTTGCTTTCAGTGAAAACCACAATGACGGAGCGGACGCCAGCATCCGGCTGGTCGATCGTACGTCCGACTGGCAATGGTCGGCGCTGGCCTATGTCCAGATCCGCAATTTCGACGTCAGCTTTGGCGGGGTTGCGGATGATCGCAATTCGGTCAATCGCGTGTTTGAACAATATAGCGTGCCATCCACTGGCCTCGGCGCCCGTTTTGAGGTGCGGCCCCCGGTCGGTGACAATGTGGAGCTGCGCATCGGTGGAGACTGGCGGCGGACCGAAGGCACCACCAACGAGAATTTCTTCTTTCTCGATGATGACACGCCGCAGCGCAGCCGCAGGGCAGGGGGCAGCACAGCCACCTATGGCGGTTTTGTCGAAGCCAGTCTGCAGGCCAGCGATACGCTGGTTCTGACCGGCGGCGGCCGCGTCGATTTCTGGTCGATTGATGACGGTTTTCGCAAAGAGATAGAGCTGATCAACCCCTTTCCCGGATCGGTCCGCACCGACGAGATGTTCGCCAATCGCAGCGACACCGAATTTACCGGTCGCGGCGGCTTTGCCTATGATCTGAGCGGTCCACTCACGTTCCGGGGCGCGGCCTATCTCGGCTGGCGGCTGCCAACGCTGAACGAATTGTTCCGGCCTTTCCGGGTCGGTTCGGATGCGACGGCGGCCAACGAACTGCTCGAGCCCGAGCGGGTCAAGGGCGCCGAACTGGGGCTGGACTGGGAAAGCGGCATTGCCACGTTCGGCATCACCGCTTTCTATAACCAGCTCGACAATGCGGTCGCCAATGTCACGCTGGCCAGCGGTCCGGGTGTTTTCCCCGGTGTCGGTTTCGTCGCCTCAGACGGAACCTACAGCCAGCGCCAGAATCTCGACGCGATCAAATCAAAAGGCATTGAAATCGACGCCGCGTTCAATCTCGGCGAGCTGGTCGACGGCCTGACCTTGCGCGCTGCCTATGCCTATGTCGATGCCGAAGTGGACGGTTCCGGTGACGCGCCGGCGGTCGACGGTTTTCGTCCGGCCCAGGTGCCCCGGCACAATGCCTCCGGCTCGCTCGTCTGGGAAAAGGAGGATGGCACGGGCGCCAGCCTCTCGGCCCGCTATGCCGGCCAGCAGTTTGAAGATGATGTCAATATTCTCAGTCTGGCCGATGCCTTGACCATCGACGGGCGGATGGCGCTGGCCGTGACTGATCGCCTGCTGGTCGAAACCCGGGTTGAAAATCTTCTCGACGCCCGGGTAGAGGCTGCTGTCAGTAGCAATGGAATAATAGAGCGCGCCTTCCCCCGGACATTTTGGGTTGGACTTCGCGTCAAAATTGAATAAATATTATTTATGACCTTTAAGCTTGATGATTATCTGCCCTACCAGCTCTCGACGACGTCCAACGCCGTCAGTGACGTGATCGCGGGTGAATATAAAAGTCTCTTCGGCCTGAAAATTCCGGAATGGCGGGTGATGTCGGTACTGGGCACGCGCGGTGCGTCTACCCAGCGGCAGTTGGTGGAGGCCACGCTGATGGACAAGGTAACGGTCAATCGGGCGGTGAAGAATCTCGTCGACCGTGCCTTGCTCGACCGCAGTCCCAACACTGCCGACGGCCGCTCGCACCATCTGTTGCTGAGCAGCACCGGCCGCGATCTCTATGGCAAGATCCTGCCGGCCGCCCAGGCAATGGACAAGAAGATCATGTCGGTGCTCAGCACCGAGGAGAAAGCCGAATTGTCCGCAATGCTGGCGCGGATCAAGAAATCGGCGGATACGATCGCGGCAGAATGAAAAAGAGCGGCAGGGAACTGCCGCTCTCTTGATTTTACGCTTCTGCTTACCCGCTAGAGCATCGCATCGGAGATCGAGCAGGCCGCAGGGCCCAAGATCACGATGAATAGAGTCGGCAGAATGAACAGGATCAGCGGGATCGTCATGATGGCAGGCAGCCGCGCGGCTTTTTCTTCGGCGCGCATCATCCGGTCATTGCGGAATTCCGCCGACAGGACCCGCAGCGACGAGGCGAGCGGCGTACCATATTTCTCGGTCTGGATCATCGTCGTCACCACGCCCTTGATATGGTCCAGCGCGACCCGATAGGCGAGATTTTCGAAAGCCTGCCGTCGTTCGGTCAGGAAGCCCAGCTCGATCGAAGTCAGCGAAAATTCATCGGCCAGTTCCGGATAGGCGGTGCCCAGTTCCTTCGACACACGGGCAAAGGCAGAATCGACCGTCAGACCGGCTTCCGCACAGATGACAAGAAGATCGATGGCGTCGGGCAGACCCTTGCGGATAAGGTCGGTCCGCTTGGCGATCAGGTTGTTTACGTAGATATCCGCCCCTTTATAGCCGAAAATGGCTGCACCGGCGAAGACGCCGAACCGCTTGAGATCGGACCAATCGGACAGATAGTCGAAGCCGTATATGGCCAGCGCCGCACCGCCGCCCAATATGATCGGCATAACGAGACGGCTGAAAATGATGACAAAGGCCATGTCCTTGGACCGGATGCCGGCCTGCGCCAGCTTCTGCTGCGCTTCCTTGACCTGCGTATCCTGCAAAACCTGCATCGACGCCAGCATGTTGCGCATGCGGTCGGTCGTGTCGTTCTGCTGGACCAGCTTGGCGCGCTTCTTGGTGGTCGACGCGGTGATGCCGGCTTTCAGCTGTTCGCGGCGTTCGTTGAGCGCCTTGACCCGTTTTGCCATCGGGTCCCGGACCGTTACGGCAGCATAGATCGCGAAGAATACAGCCGCAGCGGCAACGGCCGCCAGGATGGTCGCAACCCAGAGCACGTCTATGCCGAATAATGTTGGTCCGCCGCCGCTTGTCATTTGCCTTGTACCTTCATACTAAATCTCGAAGTTGACCATCTTGGCCATGATGAAGACGCCGATGCTCATCCAACAGAGGCCACCGAGGCCCGCGATGATCAGACGTTCTTCATAGAAAAAGCCGGCCAGATAGGTCGGGTTCACGGTGTAAACCAGCGCGAACACAATGAACGGCAGCGAACCGACGATATAGGCCGAAGCCTTGGATTCCGACGACATCGCCTTGATCTTGAGCTTCATCTGTCCGCGCTTGCGCAAAACGTCGGCAAGATTGAACAATGTTTCCGCCAGGTTGCCGCCGGTTTCACGCTGGATCGCCAGCGTGATGCAGAAGAACTGGAACTCGGGTGTTTCCATGCGTTTGGCGCTTTCCTGCAGCGCGTCTTCCATGGTCTGGCCGATCTTGATGCGATCGACCACTTTCTGGAATTCCTCGCCGACGGGACCGTCGATTTCCTTGGCCACCACGCCGATTGTCTCGGTGACCGGAAGACCCGAACGAAGGCCGCGAACAAGCAGTTCGATAGCGTCGGGAAAGGTCGCGGTAAACTTGGCAACGCGCCGGTTGATCAGGAAGCTGACGACGAAATGCGGTATTCCGGCACCGACCAGCAGTCCGACGAACAGGCATAGCAGGAGCGGCGCGCCCTTGAGCAGCAGCAAACCGGAGACGACGACGAATAGGCCGCCCGCCGCATAGAAAAATAGGATAGCGGCCATTGCTTGCCGGTCTTTTCCAGGCGGATCGCCAGAATTTCCAGCTTGGTCATATTCTCGCCGCGCGGACGCGTGGTCTTGCGTCGCGCCGAGAGCGCCTTTTTCATCTGCGCTTCCACCCGCACATTGGCGCTGTCGGAATGGCGATATTTGACCTTGTCCAGTCGCCGAGCAGTGGCCTTGGATTGCGATGGGCCGGCATAGGCAAAGATGAGCAGCAGCAGAACCGCCAGAACGCCGGCACCCAATATTGCAGTTTGCATTAATCCCATTGTCTAATCCCTATGAAGCCGAAGAAATCCTGCCGCCCGGTTCAGGCTTCAGGCGCATCCTCTTTGGCTTTCTTTGACGGCAGCAGTGATTTGAAATCCCCGAACTTGTCCATGAAGGATTTCTTGCCGCCTTCCTCTTCGGGGTCCAGTCCGCCACTGACCGAGCCGAGTACCAGGCTGGTCAGTTCGACGATTTTTGCCGAAGCCTTGCTGGACTTGCCGGCCTCGACCATCGCCTGGCCCAGTTTCGCCGCCTGCGCAGCGGTCTTGGCGTCATGCGGGATCATGATATCGATCTTGCGCTCGATGGAGCTCTCGAAATCCTGACGGCCGATTTCCAGATTGGTGGCCTGCACCTTGTTGGCGACAACATAGACCTTGCTCTGCGCGGCGTGGGACTTCAGCCAGGACAGCAAGCGAATGCAGTCGCGCGCCGAAGCGAGCGTCAGTTCCGTCACGATGACGGTTGCGTTCACGTCGCCCAGAAGATGGGGATAGTTGATCAGCATGTCGCGCGGCAGATCGATCACCGTACAGTCGAAAGCGGCGCGGAATTCTTCCTGTAGCTGGAAGAAGGCGGTGCCATCGGTCAGGATCGGCGAATTGATCGGTGCCTCTGCGGACAGCAGCGACAGTTTCTCATTGGCCTTGATCATCGCGCGTTCGATGAACAGCCCGTCGATCCGGCTCGGATTGTCGATTGCATCGGTAAGGCCGCGACCGGGCTCGAGATCCAGCGACAGCGCGCCGGTGCCGAAATGGACGTCCAGATCCAGCAGGGCGGTCAGCCGCTCCCGGTCATAGCTGAGCAGCCAGGCCAGGGAAGTGGCGATGGTCGACGCGCCGACGCCGCCACGGGTGCCGATAACGGCGGTCGAAATATGCGGCTTTTCGGCCTGCGGATCGTCAATTTTCGGGGCGTTGATGACCGCTTGCGCCTGTGCCAGCACGTCGCGGAGCTGGTCCGGGCTGAACGGTTTCAGCAAATAGTCCTGCAGGCCGCTGACGATCAGGTCGCGGTAGAGGCGGACGTCGTTGACCTGGCCCATGGCCACCACGACAGTGCCCGGTTCGCAGACTTCGGCCAGCGAATTGATATCATTGAGCGGATCGCCGGATTCCGACAGATCCACCAGCAGGATGTTGGGGCTGGCAGAAACGGAGAGGGTCTGGACCGCGTTGCGCAGTCCGCCCTTGCTGCATTTGTCGATCGACCAGCCCATTTCCTCGGCCACGGGGCGGAGCATTTCCAGCGTATCGTCGTCGCAGACAAAAGCGGCAAAGGGTTCACGTCCGTTGACCGAACCTGGTTTCCAGGGAGCGTTCATTATTGTCCTCCAACTTTCTTGTCACGATAGGCGCGGATGGCCTTCGAAGCCTGCGACTGATCCTCGCCTTCGGCAGCCTGGCCGCGGACGAGATCTTCCGGATTGGCAATCATGGCAGAAAGCGTGCTGTTCGTTCCGCACCCGTAGTTGGCGCTTGTCCGCACCTGAAAATCGGTGTGGCTGCGATAGCTGAAATCGGGGCATCCCGGCACCGAAGCCTCGGTGCGCGTCACGACGACCCGCATCAGGCCCGCAGGAACATGGCCTTCGGTTACCGGAGCGTTTTCGCTGATCAGCAAACCATAGCCGGCCACGATATTTTCGACCGCTGCCTTGGCAACGGGGCTGGCCGAATAGCTCGGGTCATCGATCGACACCCGATCGCCATAGCCCAGCTCGAGCGCGTCGAACCAGCCGGACAGGCGGTTCTGCTCTGCGGCGGACAATCCGCCATGACCGGCGCTCAGGTCGAGCACGAAATTCGATTTGGAAACGACCGGCTGGCGTTCGCTATAAACGCTGCGGTTGGCAGTGTTGCTTCCACAGGCGGTTACCGAGAGCCCGAGAGCGGTGATGAGTGCCATTGAAACGATGCGCATGATCTGTTCTCCTGATCGGGCTTATTTGTCGAAACTGAAACCCGGAGCGCTGCCGCCGGACTTCTTGGATTTTTGGCCGACTGGACGGGAGCCGGAGCCTGCAGGGCGCCAAAGCCCTGGCCGTCGGGAGTGGCCGGAGCTACGCTCGGCTTGGGCCGATCCTCACCGGTGCCGCTGTGGTTGCGGTTCATCAGGAACCGCTCTGCATCATTGGCAGCCTTGAAGCCGTCGGTTGGCAATACGATCTCGCTGTCGCTGACCGGCTTGACCAGATAAGGCGTGACCACGATCATCAGCTCGGTTTCGTTGCGGCTGTAGCCATCGGACTTGAACAAGGCACCCAATACCGGCACGTCGGCCAGACCCGGGGTCTTCGCGATGGCGGAATTATAGCTGTTCTGCATCAGGCCGGCGATCATGAAGCTTTCGCCCGATCCCAGCTCAACGGTGGTCTCTGCCCGGCGGGTCGAAACCGCAGGAATGCTGAAACCGTTGATGATGACAGCGCCATTGGTGGTGATTTCCGATACTTCCGGTGCGACGCGGATCGAGATCCGGCCGTTGGAAAGCACGGTTGGCGTGTAGGACAGGCTGACACCGTAATTCTTATACTGGACGGAGACCTCGCCCAGACCGGTTGAAATCGGAATGGGAAACTCGCCGCCGGCCAGAAATGTCGCCGTTTCACCGGAAATGGCCGTCAGATTGGGTGATGCCAGGGTGCTGACAAGACCCACGCGTTCGGAGACGTCGAGCGCGGTGGCAATGTCGATGCCGAACAGACGGCCCGCCGCCTGAATGGTGTTGAGCTCCGAACCGGTATTATAGTTGAAAGCGGTTCCGCCGGCCGTCACGAACTGGCCGGTCGCCGTGTTGAACGGCAGCGAGACAGAACCTGCGGGCAAACCAAACAGGCTGGACGCGTCCAGGCTCGGGAAGGACGAGGTGTCGAAATTGGTAATCGAACCGAAGTCGCGGCCACGGGACACACCGAACTGGAAGCCGCCAGTGGTGTCACGGGTTAGCAGATTGCCGTTGATTTCCTTCGCCAGCGAACGGCTGACCTCGGCAAAACGGACCTTCAGGTTGACCTGCATCGGCGTCGCGGTTTTCAGCCGGCTGACCACACGTGTGGTGTCGCCGACAAATGCCTGGACGAGATTTTCCGCTTCTTCCGCATCATCCGGATCGGCGATGGTACCGGTAAGCAGCACGAAATTATTGGTCGTGCTAACCGCGATATTCGCATTCGGCATCGCCAGGTTCAGCATCTGGTCGATCGAGGAAATTTCCGCACCGACCGAGACTTCCGCCGAGTAGATGACCTTGCCGGACGCGCTGGTTGCGTAGAAGCTCGTCTGGCCACCCTTTTTGCCGAAAATATAGATCTGGCGCGGCGAGCGGACCTGGACATCGGCAATCGCATTTTCAGCGATGAAAATATCTTCGATCGAAGCGGGCAGGGTGATCAGCTTGCCACGGCCGACCGACAATGTGATCCGCGAATCCGGCTGGGATACATTGACCGACTGGGCGTTAAGCGCAGTGCTACTGTTGGCAGCCAGAGCCAGAGCGAGAGCGGCTACGGCGGTCAAGCCGATTGCCTTCTTCGCGAGGCGGCTATGCTGTGCATATACTACGGCCATTATTTGTCTCCAAATTCGATATCATTGACCGTGTTGCCACGCGCTACGCGGACGACCGGACCTCTTGGTTTTTCCTTCTCGGCCAGGGGCGGCGGCGAGCGGGTTTCAAAACGGGATACGTCTCCGCCGGTCGAAAAGCTTGATTTCGTGCTGGTCGGACGCGCGGCCAGCGAACGGATCATATCGGCTTCGACAACCGGGTCATCGGTTTTCGGAAGCTTGATTGCGCCGGAGGCTATGGCTTCTTCCAGTTCGGCGGCGCTGTCGGCGAGCGAACGCAGCGACAGGCTCAATGTTCCCAGAGTCTGGGCGACCGAAATCTGTTCGGCAATTTTCGGGGTGGCTTCGAGCGTGACCAGCTTGGCCTTCTTGGCGACCTGCTGACCCGCTTCGTTTTTCGTCGCCGTCACGCGGTTATCGGTGGCGAGCACGCGCAGGTTGCGGATCACGGTTTCGGAAACCTTGAGCTCGGGGCCTTCGCCCTGCACCGACTGGGTCAGCATCAGGTCGACCCGGTCGCCAGGAAATACGAAGCCGGCGACGCCGGTCAGTCCGGATACGGGAATGGTAACGGCGCGCATGCCGGGGCCGAGCGCTGCAGCGAGGAAACCGCGATCACCCGGTGCCACGAGAGAGCCCTTGGTAAGCGGCTGGCCAGCGGTGACCGGATTGCGGACAACGGTACCGGCAAGCGATTCCACGTCGGTGCTTTCCTTCATGAAATAGGCTTCCTCGACCAGATCCTTCGGCCATGGCTGGAAGCGGAAACTGTCGGGCGTGATGATTGTGCCAACGGGAAGCGCGCGGGTTGCGACGAGGACTTCTTCCCCTATCACTTCAGCTTTCTTTGCAGCAACTTGTGGCGCGGAGGCACCATCAAACATGTTTTTGCGAGCAACGCCGTAACCGCAGCCACGATCAGTGCGCCGACCAGCAAAATGATTTTCTTCTTGTCCATGACGTCTAACGCCTCCTGAATGCCCCCGCCCGATTGGTTCCATTGGCGGTCAATGCCTCTTTCGAGTAAAATGGTTAAAATATCGTTTGTGAACTATGTCCCGTGATGCCCCAGATCATCCAGAGCCCGGAAAATGCGATGGCGACCCCGTAAGGAACCTTTATTGGGTCTTCGGTCTTTTGAATTGTCTTGCTGATCATCATTAACAACGTCAGCAGTCCACCGGCGATCGACATGATCACCAGCAGTTCCAGAAATGTCAGCCAGTGCATCCACAGGGACAGGGCAGTCAGTAGTTTGACGTCGCCCCCGCCCATCGCTCCGGCAGCGAACATCGCGGCAAATATGGTGAATATGATCGCGGCCAGTCCCAATTGCCCGATCATTTCCGGCCAAAGGCTCATGCCGCTCGCTATCCACAGAACCGGTGCCCCCAGGGCGATGCCCAGGTTCAGCCAGTTCGAGATGTGGCGGCTTTTGAGATCGGTAATCGCGGCTGCAATCAGTGCAATTGCCAATCCGCCCCAGAGCAAGTAGATGAAGGTTTCACTATCCATGGACAGACCGTCTAGTTAATTTGCCTTACCAAATAGTAACCATGATTTCCGGAACGGCTTCTCTTCGACCCTGTGACAACGATAAAGCGTGATATGACAGACTTGAAAGATGTGCGCTTCGATCGCCGGTCCGTCCCCGCAGATGCAAAAGAAGAGTCATGGACCGGGCCTGACGGCTGGGAGTTCCGCAGGCTGGAGTGGCAGCAGGATGACCGGCAGCCGCGGTCGAGAGGGTCGGTTCTGTTCATGACCGGGCGCGCGGATTTCTACGAAAAATATCTCGAAACCTTTCACGATTTCCACGAGCATGGCTGGAACGTCACTTCGGTGGACTGGCGCGGACAGGGCGGCTCGGGCCGTTGCGGGCCGCACCCGCATGTCGGTCATATCGACGATTTCGCGACATGGGTGTCCGATCTGGAGGCGCTGTTTAACGAATGGCGTGCCAGTCATCCCGGTCCGCATGTCTTGTTGGGCCACAGCATGGGCGGGCATATCGTGCTGCGAGCGATGACCGAGCAGCGCATCCGGCCCGATGCCGTGATCCTGAGCGCGCCGATGCTTGCTCCAGCCGGCGGCGGCATGCCGGAATGGACCGCTCAGCTGGCCGCGAAGATCATGTGCCTGATCGGTCGCGACAAGCGGCGCGCCTGGAAACCGATCGAAAATCCGCTGGAACCCTATGTCCCGCGGCAGGCTTTGCTGACCCATGATGCGGACCGCTATGCAGACGAGTTTTTCTGGTTTCGCGAGCGCCCCTTCGTCCGGCTGGGGCCGGCCAGCTGGCGCTGGGTCGAACGCGCCTATTCCTCGACCCGGCTATTGCACAACCGCAAGCGGCTGATGCAGATGGACATACCGCTGCTGGTGCTGGCGACATCGACCGATGAACTGGTTGATCATCCGACCATCGAGCGGGCCGTGCATCTGATGCCCCGGGCCGAGCTAAAGCTCTACGGCGCGGAGTCCGCCCATGAAATATTTCGTGAAGTTGATGAAGTGCGCAACGACGCGCTCGCCAGCTGTTTTTCCTTTCTCGACCGAGTGGCCCCCAAAAATGAAGCAATATGACGTCATCATCATCGGAGCCGGTATTGCCGGTGCCAGCATCGCCTCAGAAATTGGTGCGGATCGTTCGGTGCTGCTGCTCGAGGCGGAGGAGCATCCCGGCTATCATTCGACCGGCCGCTCGGCTGCTTTCTGGACGGAAAGCTACGGAGGGCCGATGGTGCAGCCCCTGACGTCGGCCTCGCGGGCCTTTCTGGAAAAGCCGCCAGCAGATTTTTCGGACATGCCGTTTCTCGGTCCGCGCGGTGCGGTCAATATCGGACGGGACGAGGATCTGCATCTCGCCGATCAATTCCTGGCCGATTTTGCCGACAGCGGGCTGAATATGGATCGCTGGTCCCGGGAACAGCTTCTGTCCCTGGTTCCCGATCTCAAGCCGGCGTGGCAACATGCCGTTTACGAGCCGGATTGCCGGGATATCGATGTCGCGGCGCTGCATGCTGCCTATCTGAGAAACGCCAAGCGTCAGGGGGTGGAGCTTCTATGCCGGGCGCGGTCCGCCAGGTCCTGAAAAGGACGGCATTTGGGAACTGACTGCCGGCGAAAGGGAATTTCGCGCGACCGTGCTGGTTAACGCGGCCGGCGCCTGGGCCGATGCCGTGGCCGGCATGGCCGATGTGAAGCCTGTCGGCATACAGCCGTTAATCCGCAATATGGTCCAGATCGAGACCGATCCGCCATCGTCGCAGGCGATGCCGCTGGTCGTCGGGATCGACGGCAGCTTTTATTTCAAACCCGAAGCGGGTGGTGGCTATTGGCTCAGCCCGCATGATGAAGTTCCTTCCGAGCCTGGCGACGTGGCGCCTGATGAACTGAGCATTGCCATCGCTATCGACCGGTTTGAAAAGGTGATGGACGTGGAAATCAAGCGAGTCAGCCGGAAATGGGCGGGGCTGCGCAGTTTCGCACCGGACCGGCTGCCGGTGATCGGCTTTGACTCCGCTGACGGTGGGTTTTCTGGTTCGCGGGGCAGGGGGCTTTGGCATTCAGACCGCGCCCGCCGCGGCAAAGCTGGCTCGTTCACTCCTGTTGGGAGAGGCGCCGGATGAAAGCCTGCATGCCGTCGATGCCAGCCTTTATGCGGCAGCGCGCTTTTCCTAGGAAACATCGTTTTACAACGGGCCGGTTGCACGGGCAGCCGGTTTGCGCAATAGTTCCTCCATCCAACCGAAGGAGAAGATAGCAATGGCGCACAAGTTTGAAATCTGGAAAGACAAGAAGGGCGAGTTTCGCGTTCGCTTCAAATATAATAGCGAAGTCATTTTCTCGACCGAGGGCTATTCCAGCAAGACCAGCGCTAAAAATGCGATCAGTTCGATTCTGAAAAACGGACCGAATGCCGAGATTGAAGACAATAGCTAGGGTCTGATCCTAAAACTACGACGATTGGCGGCGACGTTCATGGCAGCGTCGCTCGCCAGTTGATCGGCGCGCTCGTTGTCGGCGTCGCCGGCATGGCCCTTGACCCAGTGCCATTCGATCTGGTGCGGCTCGACCGCCTTTAGCAGATCCTGCCAGAGATCGGCATTCTTGACCGGCTTGCGAGTCGCCGTCCGCCAGCCGTTTTTCTGCCAGCCGAAAATCCATTTGGTAATGCCGTCCTTTACATAAGTGCTGTCGATCGAGAGCTTGACCTTGCACGGACGCTTCAGCGCGTTGAGCGCTTCGATTGCGGCGCGTAATTCCATGCGGTTGTTGGTCGTGTCCGGCTCGCCGCCGGAGATTTCCTTTTCCTTGTCGCCATGCCGGATCAGGCGCCCCAGCCACCCGGCCCGG
The DNA here is from genome assembly GCF_013265645.1 of Sphingopyxis sp. BSNA05. Lineage (NCBI taxonomy): Bacteria > Pseudomonadati > Pseudomonadota > Alphaproteobacteria > Sphingomonadales > Sphingopyxidaceae > Sphingopyxis > Sphingopyxis sp. BSNA05. The sequence goes on from NZ_PYIA01000021.1 coordinate 19,349, forward strand.
GATTGCCCTTGCACGCGCCATCGGTGGCGATTTCGACAATTTTCGGTTCGGTCATGCGGTGAAAATATCCTTGTGGGTCCGGTAATATTGCAGCCTGTTGAGAAAGGCCTGGGGGTCCTTGCGCGTCACCAGCGCACCGGCGGGCGTGTTGATCCAGTCATAGGCCCGGGTCAGCAGGAAGCGCAGCGCCGCACCGCGTGCCAGCAGCGGCAGCGCCCGGCGTTCGGCTTCGCTGAGCGGGAAGGCCGAACCATAGCCCTCCAGCAGGGCGCGGGATATCGGTGCGTGAAATTCCGTGCCGTCTTCGGAAAAACTCCAGGCAGCATGGGTCACCGCAAAATCATAGGCGCGGATATCTGTGCAGGAGAAATAGAAGTCGATCAGTCCGGTTACCCGGTCATCCAGCATCAGCACATTGTCGGGGAACAGGTCGGCATGAATGGCCGAGCGCGGCAGATCATCCGGCCAGTGCTCGTCGAGATGGTCGAGTTCCTGCGCAATTGCCTTTGCCAGACCCGGTGCAATATTGTCGAGCTCCGCCGGACCGCATTGTTCGGCCAGCGCCCGCCAGCCTTCGTGATCCATGCTGTTGCGGCGTTCCGGCGTAAAATCCGCCAGTGCGCGGTGCATGTCTCCCAGCGCCCGGCCCGTTGCCCTGGCCTGGTCCGGGGTCGGGTGGCTGACCGATACGCCGGGCAGGAAGGTTATGAGACAGGCGCTGCGTCCGCACAATTGCTGGATCTTCGTGCCATCGCGATCCGCGATCATCGGCGGTACCAGACAGCCTGCTTCGGCAAGATGATCGAGCAGCGCAATGAAAAAGGCAGGTCGGCGGGGTCGACGCGCTTTTCATACAGGGTCAGGATGAACTTGTCCTGCGTCGTTTCCAGCAGATAATTGCTGTTCTCGACTCCCTCGGCAATGCCCTTGGCGGAGACCAGCGTTCCCACATCGAAGCGGGTGAGGAAGCGGTCGATTTCCTCTGCGCTAACCTTGGTATATACCGCCATCAGGCCGCTTCTAGGCCGCGCGGCAGCTTGAAGACCATATTCTCGTCCGCCGTCTGGACTTTTTCTTCCCTGACATCGAAATGTTGCTCGAGCAAAGTAACCACTTCGCGGACCAGTATTTCCGGAGCGGATGCCCCGGCTGTCAGGCCCAGCGTGCTGACACCGTCCAGCCATGCAAGATCGATTTCATCGGCCCGCTGGATCAGCTTCGCCATCGCGCCACCGCGTTCGGCGACTTCGACGAGCCGCAGGCTGTTCGAGCTATTGGGTGCGCCGATCACCAGAACCAGCTCGCAGGTTTCGGAAATCTTCTTCACCGCATCCTGACGATTGGAGGTGGCATAGCAGATATCCTCGCCTTTCGGACCGACAATATTTGGGAAGCGGGTCTGTAGCGCTTCGACGATCGCGTGTGTGTCATCGACCGACAAAGTGGTCTGGGTCAGGAAGGCCAGGGCGTCTGGGTCTTCGGGGTTCAGCGCTTCTACATCGGCCAGCGTTTCGACCAGCGTCATCCGGCCTTCATCGACCTGGCCGAATGTGCCGATGACCTCGGGATGATTGGCATGGCCGACGAAATGATATGGCGCCCGGCCTCGGTTTGCCGTTCCGCCTGCCGATGCACTTTCGACACGAGCGGGCAGGTCGCGTCGAGATATTCCAGACCCCGTTCTTCGGCCTTGTGCGGCACTGCCTTGGGCACGCCGTGGGCGGAAAAGACCACCGGAACCCCGTCCGGGACCTCGTCCAGTTCCTCGACAAATATCGCGCCCAGTTTCTTCAATTCATCGACGACATAGCGGTTGTGCACGATTTCGTGCCGGACATAGACTGGCGAGCCATATTTTTTATCGCCAGCTCGACGATTTTAATCGCCCTGTCGACGCCTGCACAAAAGCCGCGAGGCGCGGCCACAAGCAAGTCTATCTGCCGTTTCTGCTTATCGGAATGAATCATGGTTTCAGCTCTTAGGGAATAAGTTCTCCGGCGAAAAGCCCGTCTGTTCATCTTATGGACGGTTGCACCGCATTAAAGGCCCAGATAAGGGTTGCGAAATTTTTATCGGCGCGCATGGAACCTATGTGTGTAGCCCGTGATCAAAGGCAAGGATTGAAAATGATGGCGAATGGCCGGTTGAAAAAATGGTTTTGGCAGGGGTCGCGGTTCTCGCCGTCACCGGATGTGCGCGGGAAGGCGCCATCGACCTGAGTTCCGGCGTCGGTATTTCGGTCATCCGCAGCGGTTGTCCGGCGGTTGCGGTGCCCGATCACACCGGCGATATCACCATCTTCAACCCGGCCAGCAGCACCGATGCCAGCGCCATCGACGTGGTCGCCTATATCACCAATGTCCGCTCGACCTGTAACAGCGAAAGCGCCCGGATTTACAGCGAGGCGGCCTTTGATGTCCACGCGTCGCGGACCAATCCGGCCGGCGCCCGTACGGTTACCATCCCCTATTTCTCGACGGTCGTCCAGGGCGGCACCGCCGTGGTCGCCAAGCGGGTCGGCAATGTGACCCTGCAATTTGCCGATGGCGCCTATCGGGCGACAGCCTCGGCCAAGGCCGGTTCCTATGTCGATGCTTCCGCCGCACGCTTGCCGGACGAGGTGATCGAACGCCTGACCCGCCGCCGCAAGGCCGGTGATCCCGATGCAGCGCTCGATCCGCTCGCCGATCCGACGATCAAGGCTGCGGTTGCGCGGTCCTCGTTCGAGCTGCTTGTCGGTTTTCAACTGAGCCAGGCCCAGCTACAATATAACGCAACCCGATAAGGGTCGCCTGAAATGACAAGCAACCGCGCCTGATTCTGTCGGGCTCCTTTTCCTATGACGAACTGAACCAATCATGCTGTTCCACATTTTTCAAAAGCATATTGATGCGATATTGGATGAACTGACCGAGGCAGAAGTGCTTCCGGCCGGGATCGACCGTTCGAATGTCACGCTGGAGCCGCCACGCGATCCGTCGCACGGTGACCTGTCGACCAATGCGGCAATGGTCCTGTCAAAGGCGGCGGGCATGAAGCCGCGCGACCTGGCCGCGAAAATCGCGGAGAAGCTGGAAACGCTGGATGATGTGCAGTCGGTCGATATCGCCGGTCCCGGCTTTATCAATCTGCGGGTTGCAGCACCGGTGTTGCTCGGTGAATTGCTCGAAATCGAACAGCTGGGTTCGGATTATGGGCGCTCGGACAAGGGGAAGGGCGTGACCGTCAATATCGAATATGTCTCGGCCAATCCGACCGGCCCGATGCATATGGGCCATTGCCGTGGCGCGGTGGTCGGCGATGCGCTGGCCGATCTGCTCGAGGCAGTCGGGCACAAGGTAATCCGCGAATATTATGTCAATGACGCGGGATCGCAGGTCGACACGCTCGCCCGCTCGGCGCATCTGCGCTATCTCGAGGCGCTGGGCGAAGATATCGGCACGATACCCGAAGGCCTCTACCCGGGCGACTATCTCAAGCCGGTGGGCGAGGCTCTGGCCTCAGAATTTGGCGACAAATACAAGGGCGCGGCGGAAGCGACTGGCTATTGACCTTCCGCAAGGCTGCGGTTGCCAAGATGATGGACATGATCCGTTCCGATCTGGCCATGCTCGGCATCCGCCACGATGTTTTCTCCTCCGAGGCAGAATTGCACGAAGCGGGCAAGGCGGACGCCGCCGAGGCCGAGCTGCGCTCCCGCGATCTCGTCTACGACGGGGAGCTGGAACAGCCCAAGGGCAAGGTGATCGAGGACTGGGAAGCGGTCGAGCTGCCGCTGTTCCGCTCGACCCAGTTCGGCGATGACCAGGATCGCCCGATCAAGAAATCCAACGGCCGCTGGACCTATTTCGGCGGCGATCTCGCTTATCACTACCAGAAGGCACAATCGGCCGACGAACTGATCGATATCTGGGGCGCCGATCACAGCGGCACCGTCAAGCGGATCAAGGCCGCGGTCGCGGCGCTGACCGGTGGCAAGACCAAATTCGACGTCAAGCTGGTGCAAATGGTGCGCCTGCTGCGCAACGGCGAGCCGGAGAAAATGTCCAAACGCTCGGGCAATTTTGTCACCATCGCCGATATGGTCGAGGAAGTCGGCAAGGACGCCGTGCGATTCACCATGCTGACCCGCAAGGCCGACGCGCAGATGGACTTCGATTTTGCCAAGGTGATGGAGGCTTCGCGCGACAATCCGGTCTTCTATGTGCAATATGCCCATGCCCGGATCCAGTCGATGCTGCGCAAGGCGGCGGAAGACGGCGTAACCCCTTCGGCCGATCATCTGGATCGTCTCGGCGAGGAGGAAATGGACCTCATCAAAATGGCGGCGCAATTCCCCCGGATCATCGAATCGGCCGCTGCATCGCGGGAGCCCCATCGAGTCGCATTCTATCTGAATGATCTGGCAGCGGCATTTCACGGCTATTATAATCTGGGCAATGACCGGCCTGACAAGCGGATCATAATGGTTAACGACCCGGAAACGACATCGGCGAGGCTTTTCTTAGCCAAGAATATAGGGCAGACTGTGAAGAACGGTCTTGCATTGATGGGTGTAGAGGCCGCAGAATCGATGTAATCGGCCGCATGGCTAACGGAGCATAACATGTCAGATACCACCCGCGACAATCTTGATCTCGACGATGATGATCGTCTGCCCTGGCTGGAATCGGCCGAAGATTATGATGACGACGGGGAATATTCCCCGGTCCGGGTGGCCTTGTTCGTCGGATTCGGCCTGCTTTTGCTGGCCGCGATTGTCGGCGGCATCTACTGGTTGCAGAACCGTGATGGCGGTGGGCTCGACGGCAGCGGCGAACTGATCGCGGCGCAGGAAGGCGATTACAAGGTCCGTCCCGACGATCCGCAGGCCCGGAAATTCGAAGGTGAGGGCGATGCCAGCTTCGCCGCCAGCGAAGGCCAGGAAACACCCGCGCAGCTGGGTGATCCGGTCGCCAAGGAAGCGCCGATCCGCAAATCCGACGCCGAACCGGCAGCCGATGCCGCGGGAAGCGCTCTGATCCAGCTGGGTGCCTTCAGTTCGGCCAGCCTCGCTGACAGCAGCTGGTCCGGCTATGCCCGCCGGTTTGAATCGATCGGTTCGCTGCCGAAGAAGATCATCCCCGGCAAGCTGGATGGCGGTACGATTTACCGGTTGAACGCGGTCGCACCCAGCGGCGACGCGGCGCAGGAAATCTGCAACAATCTGAAAGCCGCAGGTGAAAGCTGCCTCGTCGTTCGCTAGTTTTCAGGCAATTGATGGTTGAAGCGCTGTGGATAACGGCGCTTTCGCCTTTACCCGGCTGCAAAACGGCGCGAGTATAAGACATGTTGCGTGAAAAGAGTTCATCATGGCTATGACACCGGCGGTTTTTGGAATTGCAGGCCTGCGCCTGACTGCCGACGAGAAGGCTTTTTTCGCGACAGCGATCCCGCCGGTTATATCATTTTCGGTCGCAATATCGACAGCAAGGCGCAGCTCAGGACGCTGACCGACGAATTGCGCGCTCTTCATGGCCGCGACGATGTAGCGATCCTGATCGATCAGGAAGGCGGCCGCGTTGCGCGAATGCAGCCCCCGCTCTGGCCGAAATTCCCGGCCGGGGAAATATTCGACAAACTCTATGACATCGCCCCCGCCACCGCGATCGAGGCGGCGCGGCTCAATGCGCAGGCAATTGCCGTCACGCTGAACGAGGTCGGGATCACCGTCGATTGCCATCCGTTGCTCGATGTCCGCCAGCCCGACGCCGACAATGTCATCGGCGATCGTGCGCTGGGCAGCGAACCGCTGCGCGTAGCCGCTCTGGGGCGCGCGATCCTCGACGGGCTGCAGCGCGGCGGCGTGGTTGGCGTGGTCAAGCATCTGCCGGGCCATGGCCGGACCAGCGTCGACACGCACAAGGCCCTGCCGACGGTGACGGCCAGTGATGCGGAACTGGAGATGGATATCGCCCCGTTCCGGACGCTCAGCAAGGCGCCGATGGGCATGACCGGACATTTGCTGTTCACCGCCTGGGATGCAGAGACGCCGTCGACGCTGTCGAAAACCGTCGTTCAGGACATCATTCGTGACCGCATCGGCTTTGACGGCCTGCTGTTCACCGATGATCTGGATATGGAGGCCTTGTCGGGTACCGTTCCGGAGCGGGCCGAGCGTGCGCAGGCTGCCGGTTGCGATATTGCGCTCAATTGCTGGGCGAAGATGGACGATATGACCGGTATCGCCGAACGTCTGGCACCGATGTCGGAAAAGACACAGCAACGGCTGGATGATGCCATGGCGACGATTGCAGGCGTGAGTGTTGCGAAGGCCGAAGACGAACTGGCCAGCCTGCTCGCCCGCCGCGACGGGCTGATGGCGGCGGTCGCATGAGCGAGGAAGCCGAAAACGAGGGTTTCTTCTTCCCGGCCGATCCGGCGGCATCCGAAGAGGGTGCGCTGACCCTCAACATCGACGGCTGGGAAGGCCCGCTCGATCTGCTGCTCGCTTTGGCCCGTAACCAGAAGGTCGATCTGCGGGAGATCTCGATTCTCGAGCTGGTGCAGGAATATCTGAAATATATCGCCAGCGCGCAGACGCTGCGGCTGGAACTGGCGGCCGACTATCTGGTGATGGCCGCCTGGCTGACCTATTTGAAGTCGGGTCTGCTGCTGCCGCGCGATCCGGAGATCGAACCGTCGCCGGAAGAACTGGCCCTGCGTCTGCAAATGCGGCTGGAACGGCTGAACGCAATGCGGGAATCGGGCGCTCGCTTGCTGGCACGGGACCGGATCGGCCGCGACGTCTTCATGCGCGGCGCGCCGGAGGGGCTGCGCGTCGTGAAGGAACGGCAATGGCAGGCGGAATATTATGACCTTATTTCCGCTTATTCCCGCGTGAAGGTCCGCAGCGCACCGGCCATCCATATCGTGCGTCAGCGGATGGTGATGACGCTGGAGGATGCGCTGGCCCGGGTTTCGATGATGCTCGGCGAAGCGATCGACTGGATGGATATAAGGCATTTCCTGCCGCCGGGCGCGCCGCCCGAGCTGCGCAAATCTGCGCTGGCGTCCAGTTTTCTGGCAACGCTCGAATTGGCCCGGCAGGGAAAGCTGGAATTGCAGCAGGAAGAAAGTTTTTCACCGCTCAGGATAAAGGCGACGACCCATGGGTGAACATGACATCGAAGATACCAGCCTGATCGACCCGATGCCCGACTCCCTGGATATCGGCAAGCGTGCGGTCGAGGCGACGCTATTTGCGTCGGAAAAGCCGATGACAATCGCCGATATCAGGGCCTATGTCGGCGAAGAGCTCGATATACGCCGGATATTGGCCGATCTGCAGGAGGATTTCCGGGACCGTGGCATCGTGCTGGTCAGGACCGGCGACCGCTGGCATTTCCAGACCGCGCAGGATCTCTCGCATCTTCTGCGGCGGGAACGGGCGGAAATGCGCAAGCTCAGCCGCGCCGGCATGGAAACGCTGGCCATCATTGCCTATCACGAGCCGGTCAGCCGGGCAGAAATCGAAGCCATCAGGGGCGTGCAGGTCGCCAAAGGTACGCTCGATGTGCTGATGGAAGCGGGCTGGGTCCGTCCGGCGGGGCGCCGCGAAGTGCCGGGCCGGCCGCTGATATATGCGACCACCGCCGAATTTCTGACCCATTTCGGTCTGCAAAGCCGCCGTGATTTGCCGGGTATCGAAGACCTCAAGGCCGCAGGTTTGCTGGACCCCGTCGATATGGCGCTGGAGCAGATGGAGCTGGAAGCGGAAGCCGAGGCCGAAGCTGAGCGGGAGCAGGCAGAATCCGCTGAGCGAGAGAATGAAGATGATGATGGTGTTTTGCTGGAAAACGAAACCGAAAGCGCTTAAATAGGGCGCATAAGGAGAAAATCGCATGCAACCGAGTGTTTGGCAGATTTTAATTGTAGCGGCGCTGGTTCTGATATTGTTCGGCCGTGGCCGGATTTCCGAGATGATGGGTGATGTCGGCAAGGGCATTCGCTCGTTCAAGAAGGGCATTACCGAGGAAGAGGCCAATGCCGCGAATCCTGCCCCCAAGATTGACAACAAGAGCGCCGATACATCGGCCGAGACCAGCAAAACCGCCGACAAGACGGCTGGTTGAATTGCCGGCCTCTGGATCGAGGGCCGCATAATATATGTTTGACCTTTCCATATCCGAGATCGCGATCATCGCGATCATTGCCGTTGTTGTCATCGGTCCCAAGGAACTGCCGCGCGCACTGGCGACGGCGGGCAAATGGATGGCCAAGGGCCGCGGCATAATGGCCAATTTCCGGACCGGCCTCGACGCCATGGTCCGCGAGGCCGAGTTGCAGGAAATGGAAAAGAAATGGGCGTCCGAGAACGAGCGGATCATGCGCGAGCATCCGGCGCTTCCCGACGACAGCGCGGTAGACGAACCGAAAATGGAGCCGCTGGACGCATCGCCGCCGGACGCGTCTGACCCGTCTGATCCCTCCGACAACCGGACGGACTTTCCGCCCGCAGGCGATCCCAAGCCGTGAACGATCACAGCCAGCCGGATCTCGACGAAAGCAAGGCGCCGCTGATCGAGCATCTGATCGAGCTGCGCCAGCGGCTGCTCTGGTCGGTGGCGGCGCTGACCGTCGCTTTTCTGGTGAGCATATTTTTCGCCGACGAGATTTTCGGGATATTGGTGCAGCCACTGACCGATGCCTTTCCCGCTGGTGAAGGCAAGATCATTTACACCAAGCTCTACGAAGCCTTTTTCGTCGAGATCAAGGTGGCGATGTTCGCGGCATTCTTTCTGGCCTTTCCGATCATCTCCAACCAGCTCTGGGCCTTTGTAGCGCCCGGCCTTTACGCCAACGAGAAAAAGCGTTCCTGCCCTTTCTCGTAGCCACGCCGCTATTGTTCATCGCCGGCGCATCGCTGGCCTATTTCATTGTCATGCCAACGGCCTTCCGCTTCTTTCTCGGGTTCGAGGGATCGGTTGGCGGCCTGCAGCAGGAGGCCCTGCCGGCGATGGGCGACTATCTGTCGCTGGTGATGCAGTTCATATTGGCCTTCGGTGTGTGCTTCCAGCTGCCGGTGCTGCTTCTACTGCTTAACCGGGCCGGTATTGTCAGCCGTCAGCAGCTGCAGGGCATAAGGCGCTATATGATCGTCGGAGCTTTCGCCCTGGCGGCCATCCTGACGCCACCGGATGTGGTCTCGCAGCTGATGCTCGGCATCCCGCTGATCCTGCTCTACGAGGTCTCGCTGCTCATCATGTGGATCACCGAGCGGAAGAAGAAAGAGATCACGCCCGCAGCGTAAAGCTGAACCGGCAATATTGGTACGGTGCTGGTCTGTGCCGCTAGTGATAGGCTTGTCGAACCACGCATCCCGTTCGAGAGGCGCCGTTCGACAAGCCCGGGATCAAAGCTGATCAGTCAATCGCGTCCTGACCGGCTTCGCCAACCGACTCGATATCCCTGCCGACACCTTTAACGGTGGCGCAGGCGCTGAGAAGAACCATGGTAGAGATCAAGATTGCTGCGGTAATTTTCTGCATGTCTAAACATCCTAAAAACTGAACTTTGCACTGACGCGAATATCACGACCGGACAGAGGTACATAGTCTTTAGTGAACGAGGCATGACGACGGGCTTGGACGTCGAAGATATTGTTGGCCGATGCGAGCAGCGTTACGCCGCCATCCTTGCCGAACGGCCGCCAGGCCGCCGTGGCGTTAACCATGGTAAAGCCGTCGGTCGGCGTCTCGAAAGCGGTGACTTTTTTCTGGCTGTCGGACCATTCGACTTCGGCGCGCAGGTCGAGATTGTCGCTATGCGCCTTGATCCCGCCGAGCAGACGCAGGGGCGGGATGCGCGGTACCGCACCACCGCCATTATCGATCTTGGCGCGGACATAGTCGCTACGCCGTCGGCGATCAGGTCGAAACCGCCGACATGGGCAATGACGGTTGAAGCCGAGGCCTCGAAGCCATAATAGGTCGCGTCACGCTGGAAATATTGGAACACCGGCAATCCGTCTTCTTCTGCAGCGGTTTCCGCCTCGAAAATATAGTCCTTGAAGAAATTGGTGTAGACGGTGGCGCTGAGCTGGACATTGTCACTGTCCCAGCGGGCGTAGAGCTCGCCGCCCCAGCTTTTCTCCGTCGTGAAATCGGGGTTGCCGATTTCATAGGCTTGTGTGGCAATATGGGGGCCGTCGGAAAGCAGCTCTTCCGCCGATGGCGCCCGTTCGGATCGCGAGATATTCGCGCCAATTTTGAACGCTGCGTCGTCCGGCGCATAGGCCAGACCCACCGCACCGGAAACCGTGTTGAAACTGCGGTCGAAATTGATGCTGTTGGCGGTCACCGTGGTCTGGTCGAAGCGCAGCGCACCTTCCAGCTCTAGATCGCCGAGATCGGCTTCCTGGACGGTGAAAAACGCCCAGCTTTCGAGGCTGTTCTTGGGCACAAAGGCTTCGGCACCAATGGCGTTGAAATCGCGTGCCAGAACCTGGGTGCCGATCACCCCGCGCCAGCCGTCATGGTCGGCCTGAACCAGCTCGGCGCGCGCCTCGATGCCGGAGACGGAGAAGACCGTGCCGACTTCGTCGCCTTCAAATTCGGTATGTTCATAGTCCGAATAGCCGGCGCGGAAGTTCAACGCCTCGAAAAAGCCGCCGATGTTCACGCCGCCGCGCAGATCGACGCGAATCTGTTCAAGGCCGATGGTGACCGGGCCTTCTTCCTCATGGCCCTCTTCCTCATCATGGTCATCGTGATCCTCGCCTTCCTCTTCGTCGCCGTGCGCATGGCTTGCGCCGGGCCGCGAGGGGACACCATAATCCGTGTCATAATAGCTGACCGAAAACCCAGATTGCCGCCGTCGTCGATAAAGGCGATGCCCGCGCCCGCCGTCTGGGTGCGGCTTGCGGTATTGGCCACGCGGCCGGACTGGTTGGCGGCTTCGGTCAGTTCTTCTGCCTCGTCAAGATGACCTTCCTCGGTTTCTTCTGCCGCATCCGCCAGCAAATCAGCGCGCAGATCCGGTGACAGGACATAGCCCGGCACCCGGACATCGCCGGTGTCGCGGTAACTGCCGTCTGCATGGATCACCAATTTGGGGGTCAGCGGTACGTCCACCGATCCGGCGAGGCTCCAGTCGTCAGCCGCGCTGCCATAGCCGCCAATCGCGTCGAGATGAATGGCATCATCGGGAATATCGCGGGGAATACGCTTGTCGATGACATTGACCGCACCGCCGATTGCGTCGCCACCGAACAGCAGAACCGCTGGGCCGCGCAATATCTCGACCCGCTGGGCGGTCAGGGGATCAATCGTCACCGCGTGATCCACCGAGGTGTTGGAAGCATCGAGCGAGCCGATGCCGTCGGTCAATACCCGGACCCGTGGCCCCTGAAAGCCGCGCAGGACAGGGCGCGATGAACCGGGGGAGAAGGATGTGGAAGACACGCCGGGCAGGCTGGTCAAACTGTCGCCAATCTGGCCGCGCAGATCTTCCGCCAGTTCGTCACCTGACAGGGCCGATGTGCCGGCCAGCAGGTCAAGCTGGTCGACATAGGGGGCGGTGACGATGATCATATCGTCATCGTGAAAGTCGTCGGACAGGCCGCTGGTGCGCTGCTGTGCGCTATTGTCTTGCTGTGCGAAGGCGGGGGTCGCGGGCAGGGCCAGAATTGCAGCGGAAATCAGGAATTTTCTGTGTGACACATTCATCTCTTTTATGACGGGGGTTGGGGTCGGCGATTAGATAGGTGATATGATATAATATATCAAATACTATTTGAGGGAGTCGGCAAGGCGAGTGAAATTTGCTATAAGCGGCGCTTCACAGGAGAGGAGAGCGAACATGGCGCAGTGGAAGGAAGAGGGCTATCACAGTGTGACCCCCTATATCACGGTGGATGATGCCGAGGCGGCGATCGAATTTTACGCCAAGGCCTTTGGTGCGACGGAGCATATGCGCCTGCCGATGGGCGACAAGATCGGGCATGCTGATCTGCTGATCGGCGACAGCCATGTGATGCTGTCGGACGAATTCCCCGAAATGGACAAGCTCGGCCCGAACAAGCGCGGCGGCGCGACAGCAAGCCTGATGATCTATGTGCCGGATGTTGATGCCGCTTTTGCCAAAGCGGTCGCTGCCGGTGCCGAGATTGTGCGTCCGGTGGAGGATCAATTTTACGGGGACCGGTCCGGCTGGGTGAAAGATCCGTTCGGGCATGAATGGACCTTGTCGACTCATGTCGAGGATGTCTCGGAAGAGGAAATGGGCCGCCGGATGGAACAGATGATGGCAGGCGAGGGGGATAAGCAATCATATTTCCTCCCCGTTGCGCAGCAATGGGGAGGTGGCAGCCGGAACGGCTGACGGAGGGCCCCTTCACCACGCTGTGCGCGGTCCCCCCCCCAAGCTTCGCTTCGGGGAGGAAATATTGTGGCTTGCACCCTTCAGCCTATCCCAACATAGTCACCCGATGACTTACAGCAAAAAATCCTCCTCCTCGGATCCGGCGAACTGGGCCGCGAATTCACCATCTCGGCCAAGCGGCTCGGCGCTTACGTCATTGCCTGCGACGCCTATGATGATGCTCCCGCCATGCAGGTGGCAGACACCCGCGAAATCTTCTCGATGCTCGACGGCGCAAAATTGCGCGCGGCGATCGAAAAGCATCAGCCCGACCTGATCGTCCCCGAAGTTGAAGCGATCCGCACCGAAATTCTCGCCGATATGGAGGCCGAGGGCTTTCACGTCGTACCGTCTGCCCGCGCCACCCAGCTGACGATGAACCGCGATGCGATCCGCGATGTCGCAGCGAAAGAACTGGGCCTGACCACCTCGCGCTACCATTATGCCGAAAGCTTTGCCGAAGTCGCCAGCGCGGCGGATGACATAGGCCTGCCGCTGGTGATCAAGCCGGTCATGTCCTCCTCCGGCAAGGGGCAGAGCAAGGTGGACAGCGCCGACAAGCTTGAAGCAGCGTGGGACTATGCCGTCGCCAATATGCGCGGCGACCGGGCGCGGGTGATTGTCGAGCAATTTATCGATTTCGATTACGAGATCACCCTGCTGACCGTCCGCACCCGCGATGGCGTGCTGTTCTGCCCGCCGATCGGCCATAGGCAGGAGCGCGGCGATTATCAGGAAAGCTGGCAGCCGGCGGCAATGACCGACGCGGCGCTCGCCTCGGCCCAGGATATGGCGCGCAAGGTCGTCGAGAATCTCGGCGGCGAGGGCAAGGGCTGGGGTCTGTTCGGGGTTGAGTTTTTCGTCACCAAACAGGGCGAAGTCATCTTCTCCGAACTCAGCCCGCGGCCGCATGACACGGGAATGGTGACCTCGATCGGCCAGAATCTCAGCGAGTTCGACCTCCACGCCCGCGCGATCATGGGGCTCCCGGTCCCGCATATCGCGTTGACCGCACCGGCCAGCGCCAGCGCGGTGATCCTGGCGGACCGGGACAGTGAGAAGTTCGAATTTACCGGTGTGGCGGAAGCTCTGGCGCTGGGCAGCGAGGGCGCGGAGACGGACGTCAGGATATTCGGCAAGCCGGTGACGCGCCTTATCGGCGGATGGCGGTTGCGCTCGCGACCGGGGCGGACACGGATGCGGCAAGGGCGCTGGCCAAACAGGCGGCGGATGCGGTGGAAATCGATTATTCCTGAATCAACAACGACGTGCGCCGCTATTCGCCTTCTCCCGTGAGGGAGAAGGATACAAAGCCTTGCTGAGGAACGAAGCCAGGCGACGTTGGGTGAGGGCGTACTGCGCTTCGGATTACAGAACACCCTCATCCAGCTACGTCTAGGCAGCAAGCTGCCAAGTCTCCGCATCCTTCTCCCTCACGGGAGAAAGAACAGGACTTTCCAATCTCCGATCAATCCGGCAAAGAACTTCGAAACATCAGGAGACACACTCATGACCGCATCTCTCGTCCTCTACGGATCGCCTCTGTCCCCCTTCCAGCGCAAGGTGGAGGCGGTGATGGCGCTCAAGGGGCTCGATTATGATTGCGAGGACGTCAATGTCATGGGCATGCCGGACTGGTACAAGGCAATCAGCCCGCTTGGCCGCATTCCCTCGCTGCGCGACCGGGATATTGCCGAAGACGGGCCCGCCGGGACGATCACCGACAGCTCCGCGATCTGCGGCTATTTGGAGAAAAGGCAGCCGGAGCCGGCGGTCTATCCCGACGATGCTTTCGATTACGGCCGGGCGCTGTGGCTCGAGGAATATGCCGATACCGGCATGGCAATGGCTGGCGGCATGGGTGTGTTCCGGCCGATCATTTTCAATCTGTTCCAGCGCAAGGAGCCGGATATCGAAACCGCGCGCAAGACCTGGAATGAAAAATTGCCGCCGCTTTATGACTATCTCGAAGCGCAGCTCGACAGCCGTTCCCATTTTATCGGCGATAGTATCACGATCGCCGATATCGCGGTCGCCGCACAGATCGCCCAGACCGATATGCTCGCCGGTCTGCCCGACAATTCCCGCTGGCCGGCTTTGGTGGCGCATTATCAGGCGATGCGCGCGCATGACTGTTTCCAGCGCAACAACGCGGGCTGCGACAAAATCATCGCGAAGCTGGTGCCGGAGAAATTCGACCTGAGCTAAACGCCGTCAGGCCGGTTTTCAGGACTGGGTCAGCAGATAGAGCGCGTAGATCGCCGGCATGGACAGCACCGAGAAGACCGTCTGAACGGCAACCAGATTGGCCGACAAGGTGGCATCGCCACCGAGTTGCCGCGCCAATATATAACCGCTGCTTGCGGTTGGCGTGGCGGCTGCGATCATGATGATCGCCAGGCTGTCCGGCGCGAGATCGAGCAACAGTCCGGCGGCCAGAGCCACAAGCGGAAAACCAAGCAGACGCACCGCCGACCATGTCAATGTCGTATGGCCCGCCCGTCTGAAGGCCTGCAGATCAACCGCGGCGCCGACCACCAGCAGACCGAGCGCCAGCGTCGCCTGACCCAATATGTCGAGCGTCTTCTCGGCTATGCCGGAGGGCGCGACACCCAGCAGGTTGAGCGCGATGCCGATCACGCAGCCGATGATCAGCGGATTGCGCACCATATCCATCACCACATGCGGTTTCGCCTTTCCGTCGTCGCGGGCGAAATGGGTCAGCGCCAGCACCGAAATGACATTGGCGGTCGGCGTCAGGGCGGCGACCGCGATGGCCATCAGGGCAAGGCCCGGCTCGCCAAACAGCGCGCTGGCAATGGACAGGCCGACAAAGGTGTTCCAGCGGACATTGGACTGGATGATCGATCCCTTGCGCGGGCCATCATCGGCCCGCTTGGCGAACAGCCCCAGCACAGCAAGCGCCACTTGCGAACCGATCAGCGCCAGCACCATCGCCCAGGGCACGGTTTCGAAAGAGGCGCTGGCCAGCACATTGATGATCAGCGCCGGGAAAAATATGAAATAGACCAGTCTCTCGATCGCGCGCCAGCCTCGGCGGGCAGGAAATTCCTGTGCGCCAGCAACCATCCCAATACGGTGATCAGGACCACCGGGATCAGGGCATAGATAAAATTTATCATCGCTGGATCGCGCGCGCGAAACTATAAGGCCGTGGTTCGGAGCGGCAACAGATCGGGGAAGTCCGGTTCGCGTTTTTCGCCCATCGCAGCGACAGCCTCCTGAATATGAGACGGCGGGAACATGCCGGCGTTCCAGACGCCGAT
Source organism: Sphingopyxis sp. BSNA05 (assembly GCF_013265645.1). Lineage (NCBI taxonomy): Bacteria > Pseudomonadati > Pseudomonadota > Alphaproteobacteria > Sphingomonadales > Sphingopyxidaceae > Sphingopyxis > Sphingopyxis sp. BSNA05. The sequence goes on from NZ_PYIA01000021.1 coordinate 35,038, forward strand.
ATAGTCGAGCGTGTCGGCGGTATTATGGTCGCGGCCATAGTTGATCACGACCTTGCAGCCTGTGACCGCCAGCGGCGATTTCGACGCAATTTCTTTCGCGGTTGCCATGACATAAGCGAGGCATTCTTCCTGGGTTTCGAATACGTCGTTGACCAGCCCGATTTCCTTGGCTTTTGCCGCATCAATCCGGCGGCCGGTATAGGCCATTTCCTTGACCCAGCCTTCGGGGATATAGCGCTGCAGGCGCGGGAAGGTACCTACATCGGCGGTCATGCCGATATTGGTTTCCTGAATGCAGAAAATCGCATCCTTGCTGCACCAGCGGATGTCACCGGCGCTGATCATGTCGATCGCGCCGCCGATGACGCCACCGTGAAGCGCGAACAATACGGGAATCCGCGCTTCTTCCAGCGCATTGAAACTATGCTGGATACGTTTGACATTGGAGCGGAACATTTCGGCGAGCACATGCTTGTCCGCGCCGTCGATCTTGTTGTCGGGTTGCGGCGCGAAAACGGAGAGATCCATGCCGGCGGAGAAATGCTTGCCGGTAGAGCTGATGACGATCACCCGCGCGCGGCGTTTATATCGATATCCTCGACAATTTCCGGCAGATCATTCCAGAACGCACGGTTCATGCTGTTGAGTTTTTCCGGACGGTTCATCCGGATATGCGCGATGCCGTCGGCTATCTCGACATCGAAACATTCATATTTTTCTCGACCATGATCCTCTTATCCTTATGCTTTGTCAGAAGTTGCAATTCGCCTAGCATGATAAACTTCCGCTGCGCACGAACAATTTTGGGCGGGGCAGGCAAGCCGCGCGGGCGAATAAAGCCATGCTATTGCCCCTGAAAAGGCTTCAAGCTTGCGGCGCGAAATCGCGCGCACTATGTATCATCCATGAGCATCATTCCAAACACACTCGAACTGATCGGCAATACGCCGCTCGTGCGCCTCTCCGGACCGAGCGAGGCTGCCGGTTGCGACATTTACGGCAAGTGCGAATTTGCCAATCCCGGCGCGTCGGTGAAAGACCGCGCCGCGCTGTTCATCATTCAGGATGCGGAGGAACGCGGCCTGCTCAAGCCGGGTGGACGCATCGTCGAAGGAACCGCGGGCAATACCGGTATCGGCATCGCGCTCGTCGCCAATGCCAAGGGCTATAAATCGACCATCGTGATGCCGGAAACCCAGAGCCGGGAAAAATGGATACGCTGCGCGCGCTGGGCGCCGAGCTGATCACGGTGCCGGCTGCACCTTATTCGAACCCCGGCCATTTCGTTCACACCTCGCGCCGTCTGGCGGAAGAAACCGAAGGCGCTGTCTGGGCCAACCAGTTCGACAATGTCGCCAACCGCCGCGCCCATATCGAAACCACCGCCGAGGAAATCTGGGAACAGATGGACGGCAAGGTCGACGGCTTTACCTGCGCTGTCGGTACCGGCGGCACGTTGGCCGGTGTCGGCATGGGGCTGAAGGCGAAGGATGAGAATATCACCATCGCACTGTCCGATCCGCATGGTGCGGCGCTCTACGAATATTATGCCCATGGCGAGCTGAAGTCCGAAGGCAGCAGCGTTGCCGAAGGCATCGGGCAGGGGCGGATCACCGGCAATCTGGAAGATGCGCCGGTGGACAGGCAATATCGCATTTCCGACGAGGAAGCGCTGGTCTGGGTCGAGCGGCTGCTGATGGAAGAGGGGCTGTGCCTCGGTCTGTCATCGGGCGTGAATGTGGCCGGCGCGATTGCGCTGGGCAAGGAACTGGGGCCGGGCAGCCGGGTTGCGACAATCCTGTGCGATACCGGATTCCGCTATCTGTCCTCGCTCTACAACGCCGCCTGGCTGAAAGAAAAGGGACTGCCTGTGTTCCCGTGGCTGGACAATGATGGATAAGAGGCCACCCAATTCCGGCCGACAGGACACGATGCAGCGCATCCAGGTCGGGGTCGTCGGGCTGGCGGCTGTACTGCTGTTGGTCAGCGTGGCCAATTTCATCATCCAGCGGGCCAGTGATGAGCAGACGGTGATCGAGGAAATGCAGGCGGAAGCGACCGGCATCGCGCCACCGGTCGCCACCAAGTCCGAAGAAAAGCCCGCCGAACCGCTGGCGGAGCTAGGCCTCACCCCGGCGCCGGCAACCGGCAAGCCGGAAGCGCAGAAACCTCAGGCCAATCTGCCGGGACAGACCGTACCGGACTTGAAGCCCGATCCCAATCTGGACGCGCCGATGGATCGGGAGCGGCGCTAGTTGACCCGCTCGTGGCAGACGGTCCCGTCGGCCCTGCTGGCTCTCCTGCTTTTCGCGCAATGCAGCGCCGGTGAATCCCTGGCTGATCCGCCAGAGTTCAAGCCGAGCATCCAGATCATGACCAGCCTGCCTCTGATATGGGGCGAGGGGGCGTCTATGGAGTCGATCCTCTCCGGCGGCTCTGAACCGGCGCCGATCTACCGCCATTGGCAGGCGCAATATGAAATAGCGCCAGTCGACAGTCTGGAAAATCTGGCGGCGGAAGATCCGGACATTGTCATTCTTGCCCAGCCGCGGGCGATGGATCCGGCGGATCTCACAGACCTTGATGCCTGGGTCCGGGCAGGGGGCGATGTCATTATTTTACCGACCCCGATCTCGTCTGGCCATCGCACCTGCCGCTCGGCGATCCGCAGCGACCGCTGGTGAGCGGCCTGTTGTCGCCGCTGCTCGGCCACTGGGGTCTGGAGCTTGTCGGTACGGCCGGAAACAGTACCGAAATCGTCGATCTCCGCGTCGGCGGCCATCGCTTCGCCAGCCGCGGGGCCGGAAAGATCGAGCCGATAAAGGCAGCCCGGCCGGTCGGTGTCGTCTGCGACGGGGGCACAGCCGCATTCATCATCCGATGTTCGGTCGGGCAGGGGCGGGCAACCATCGTTGCGGACGCAGACTTTCTCGATGCAGGGCTCTGGCCGGAAGCGGCCCGCGAGTCGCCGCAGAAAAGCGGTGCCGTACGCTTCGTAGATGCACTGGTGCAGGAACATGGCGCTGCCAATGGCCGCCGGAAATAATCACAGGAAGAGCGTTTCGGAACAGCGGGCAGGGATGTCCAGATTGGTGGTCATATTGGCGTAATTTTAAATCAAGGAAATACAGTGAGTTAACAGACGCATCCCATAAATTCCCGTAAAAACCCTTTTATCCCAGCCTCACCCCTGTTAGCAATTATTTGTTATCGGGGTATTCTTCCTGTCCGGATTCTACTTTTCGGAAAGGCGCTGGAAAACGCACTTCTGGAGCGGGAAGAGCATTGGCCCCGGTTCGGATAAGGGATTTCCACGGTGTCAGTTGCATATGCATATTCAGGCTCTGCAATATCGGCGATAGACGACAAGGGTCGTCTTTCGGTCCCCGCATTTCTGCGCAAAAATCTGGTGGAAAGCAGCGACGGCCGGACCCTCTGCCTCGGCACCCACGAGAAATGGGATTGCCTGGTCGGCTTCGGCCTCAGCCGGAAGGCCGACATGCTCGCCGAAATCGACAAGCAGTGGGAAGCGGCGATCGCGCGCGGCGAAAGCTTTGACAAGGACGCGGCCGGTGCCCGGAAATTCTCTTCGTTGCAGGACCTGAGCTTTGACGCCAGCGGCCGCTTCATCTTGCCACCGCAGTTGCGCGATATCGGCAATCTTGAGGGTAATGTCCTGTTCCACGGCATTGGCACGACTTTCTGTCTGTGGAACCCGCAGGCCCTGCTCGACACCACCGACGATGTGCCGGTCGATCGCCGTCTGGTCGAATATCATCTGAAGGAAGCCGGCGAGAAAAGCGGAGGGAAGCAGAAATGACCCCCGCTACCGCTGCTCGCCATGTCCCTGTCCTGATCGATGAAGTGATCGACGCGCTCGCCATCACCCCGGGTGAAACGCATGTCGACGGTACTTTCGGTGCGGGCGGCTACAGCACCGCGATGCTGGAAGCTGGCGCGCATGTGCATGCCTTTGACCAGGACCCCGACGCGATAGCCAGTGGACAGAAAATGGTCGAGGATGCCAAGGGCAAGCTGACTCTTCACCACGCCCGCTATTCAGAAATGGCCGAAATACTGGTCGGTGACGAGATAGACGGTGTCACGCTGGATATCGGCGTTTCCTCGATGCAGCTCGACCAGGCCGAGCGCGGCTTTTCCTTTCAGAAGGACGGCCCGCTCGACATGCGCATGACCCGCGATGGCGAGAGTGCGGCCGATTTCCTCAACGAAGCCGATGAGGAAATGATTGCCGACGTTATTTACCGTTATGGCGAGGAACGCCGGTCGCGGCGGATCGCCAAGGCGATTGTTGAAGCGCGGCCGCTGACCCGCACGTCCGAACTGGCACAGGTCGTCCGCAAGGCTCTGGGCTATCGCGCCGGGGACAAGAAGGACCCGGCGACCCGGACCTTTCAGGCGATCCGCATCCACATCAATCGCGAACTGGGCGAGCTCGAAGACGGTCTGGCCGCAGCGGAAAAATTGCTGCAGCCCGGTGGCCGTCTGGCGGTTGTGACATTTCACAGCCTGGAAGATCGCATCGTCAAGAATTTCCTGCGGGATCGCAGCGGACAGAAGTCCGCCGGTTCCCGCCATCTACCTCAAGTTAACGAGACACGGCCGGCACCCACCTTTCATAAACCAGCCAAAGCGGTGCGTCCGGCCGGGGCGGAGCAGGCTCTTAATCCCCGGGCCCGCTCCGCCACCCTGAGATCAGCGGTGCGAACAGATGCGCCCGCCGGCGATGGTGGCGGACTGTGAAGCTGGCGATCAAGCGCCTCGAAGGCATGGGATGGCTCGCCCTGGTTTTTCTGGTGGCGATTCTGCTTTATCCGCTCTCGCTCAGCGTCGCGACCCTGCGCAGCGATCTCGCGCGCACCGATCAAAAGATCGTCGAGATCAAGAAGGACATTCGCTATCTGGAAACGGAATTCAGCGCGCGCGCCAATCTGCGCCAGCTGGAGGACTGGAACAAGCTTGAGTTCGGCTATGCCTCGCCGCAGGCCTCGCAATATCTTGATGGCGAGAGAGCGCTGGCCAATCTCGGCGGCAAGGATCTGCGCAAGCCGGTGCAGGTTGCCGTGATCAGTTCCATGGAAGGCGTCCGTCCGGCCGGCATAATCGGCTCGGTCTTCGGCACCGCCCGGGCGCAGGACCGGAATGCCGACGGCAGCGCGATCGGCAGCCAGGCAAATCTCGCGCGGAATGTTTCGGATGCCGCCCAGGGCAAGGCTGCAGGCGGCGCGCAGGCCCGCACCACCCGCGTGGCGCATATCGAGGAAAAACTGCTCGATGACGGACTGGTGCGCGATCTCGGACGCAAGGCCATTGCCGAGAAAATCGAAAGCATGGCCGAATGACTACACTTCTGGCCAACAGCAAGAAGGTGCAGTTTTCGGGAAAGGCCAAGGAAATAACCGCGAATGCGCATTTCCGGCTGATGGTCCTGTTGCTGGTATTCCTCGCGGCCTTCACGATCATCATCGGGCGGCTGATCAGCCTCACGATCCTGGAAGACGCTATTCCCAATCGCGCATCGAGCAGTGCGTTCGTACCGCCGCGCGGCGATATTGTCGACCGCAACGGCGTGCCGCTGGCCCGGACAATTCTGGGCTATGCCGTGCGCGTTGTTCCGGCACGGGTGCTGGGCGACAAGGAGGTCCTGGCACGGCAGCTGGCAACAATTTTCCCTGACACCAGCGCCGCCTATTTTCTCGACAAGCTGAACGGTCCCCATCCGACCTATCTTCGCCGCCGGGCGCTGCCCGAAGAGGTCAAGCAGATCCATGCGCTCGGTGAAATCGGTATCGAATTTCCCCGCGAGGACGAACGGCTCTATCCGCAGCGGGAGCTGGCGGCGCATGTGCTGGGTTATGTCGACGCCGACGGCAAGGGCGTGATGGGCATGGAGCGAGCGCTCAACGACCGTCTTCTCGACGAGAAACTGCGCGGCACACCATCGACCCTGTCGATTGACAGCCGGGCCCAGGCGGCGCTTGAAAGCGAGCTTCAGGACGCCATGATCATGACCGAGGCGCGCGGCGCTGCAGGCATCATTCTCGACGTGCAGACCGGTGAAGTCATGGCGCTGGCTTCGCTGCCACTGTTCGATCCGAACAAGATCCGCCGGGCGTCGATGAAGCATCAGAACAATGAAGTAACCCAGAGCGTTTTCGAACTCGGGTCGACTTTCAAGCCGTTGACCATCGCCGCCGCGCTGGACGCGGGCACGGTGACCGATCTGGCGGTGCGCTATAATGCCATGGAGCCGGTCAAGGTCGGCGGCTTCACCATCAAGGACGACCATAGCCAGGGGCGCTATCTGAACGTGCCGGAAACGCTGGTGCACAGTTCCAATATCGTCACTGCACGGATCGCCGATAATCTGGGGCAGGAGGCGATGGAAAATATGTTCCGCCGGCTCGGTTTCGACGAACGGCCGCATATCGAGCTGTTCGAGAGAGGCCACCCGCTGTGGCCGCGCAACTGGGGCCGGGTCACCAATATGACCGTCGCTTATGGCCACGGCATTGCCGTCACTCCGCTGCATCTCGCCAGCGCCTATGCGGCGATGGTCAACGGCGGCATCTGGCGTCCGGCGACTTTGCTGAAAGTGGAGCCGGGCGAGGAAGCGAAGGGCCGCCGTGTGTTCAAGGCCGCGACCAGCGCCCGTATGCGGCAATTGCTGCGGATGATTGTCTCCGACGGCACCGGTCGCAAGGCCGATGCGCCGGGTTACCGGATTGGTGGAAAGACCGGATCGGCGGAGAAGCCTTCCGAAGGCGGCTATAACAAGACCTCGCTGGTCTCGACATTTGCCGCTGCTTTTCCGATGGACAACCCGCGCTACGTCGTCATCGCCATGCTCGACGAACCGAAGGGCACCGCCGAGACCTCTTTCCAGCGCACCGCCGGCTGGACGGCGGCACCGATCGTCCAGAAAGTCGTGTCGCGGGTCGGACCGATGCTCGGCGTGATCCCCGACGAGCATCGCGATGTCGACGTATCCGAATTGACGCCGCTCCTCTGGAAGCCCAAAACCACAGCCAAAGAGCCAAATGATGCGATTGAATAATCTGGTACCCGGAGTGGAAGGCGAGGCTGGCGAGCAGGCGGTCACAGGCTTTGCCATCGATCATCGCAAGATTGCGCCCGGCAATATATTCGGTGCGTTCAGGGGCGCCAGGTTCAACGGCGAGGAATTTATCGACGCTGCGATTGCCGCCGGCGCCATCGCCGTGGTCGCGCTTCCCGAGGCCATGGTTGAGGGCGCGGTTCACGTCGCTGACGAAGAGCCGCGGCGATTGTTCGCCCGGCTGGCGGCGCGTTATTACACGCCGACGCCTGCCCATGTGGCGGCGGTAACCGGGACCAACGGCAAAACATCGACTGCGGAACTGACGCGGCAATTGTGGCGCATGGACGGTTTCAACAGCGCCTCGATCGGGACGCTCGGCGTCACCACCGCCGATGACCAGGTCAAGACCGGACTGACCACTCCGGACATTGTCACCTTTCTTTCCAACATGTCCGGTCTGGCGCGCGAAGGGGTCAGTCATGCGATTTTTGAAGCGTCGAGCCACGGCCTGTCGCAATATCGCACCGAGGGATTGCCGGTCAATGTCGCCGCCTTCACCAATCTGAGCCGCGACCATCTCGACTATCACGGCGATATGGACAGCTATTTCGAGGCCAAGATGCGGCTGTTCGACGAAGTCGTGGAAAGCGATGGAACTGCGGTTATCTGGGCCGATGACGAACCTTGGTCGGGCAAGGCGATCGAGCGCGCGAAGGATCGCGGGCTTGAATTGTTCACCGTTGGAGAAAAGGGCGAAACGCTGAGGCTGGTCTCGCAGACGCCAACCCATCTGGGTCAGGTGCTGATGGTCAAGGCGCAGGGCAACACCCACCGAATCTCGCTGCCGCTGATCGGCGCCTATCAGGCGGCCAATATTCTGTGCGCCGCGGCCATTGTGCTGGCCACCGGCGGCAAGCTTGAAAATATCTTCGATCATATGCAGCGGGTCCAGCCGGTACGCGGCCGGATGGAGCGCGCGGTCATCACCCGGGCCGGTGCACCGGTCTATGTCGATTATGCCCATACCCCCGATGCTCTGCGAGCTGCGATCGAGGCGCTACGGCCGCATGTGACCGGCAAGCTGATTACGATCTTCGGCGCTGGCGGCGACCGCGACAAGGGCAAGCGTCCGGAAATGGGCCAGATAGCCGTTGACAATTCCGATCATGTCATCGTTACCGACGACAATCCGCGCAGCGAAGATCCCGCCACCATCCGTGCCGAAATCATGGCCGGAGCATCCGGTGCCGAGCAAGTGGCCGACCGGCGCGCGGCTATTGCCAGGGCGATCGAACTGGCCGGCCCGCAGGACATCATCCTGCTCGCCGGAAAAGGCCATGAACAGGGCCAGATTGTCGGCGACCGTATCATTCCCTTCGACGATGTCGAAGTGGCGAGAGAATGCGCCGGAGCGCAGCCTTTATGACTGCATTATGGACATCAGCGGCGATAGCGGACGCTACAGCCGGCAAGGCGAGCGCGGATTTCTCCGTAAATGGCGTCGCCTTTGACTCGCGTGAAATCGGCCCCGGTGACCTGTTTGTCGCGCTCAAGGGCGAGCATAGCGACGGTCATCTTCACGTCGAGCAGGCCTTTGCCTCCGGCGCTGCTGGCGCAATTGTCAGCCAGCCGGTGGACGGGCCCCATGTTTTGGTATCCGACACCGTTAAAGCGCTCGATGCACTGGCCATTGCGTCGCGAGCCCGTACCTCCGCAAAATCATCGGGGTGACCGGATCGGTCGGCAAGACCGGCACCAAGGAAGCACTATTTGCCGCGCTTGACCGCTGTTCTTTCGGCAAGGCGCACCGATCGGTCAAAAGCTACAATAATCATGTCGGCGTCCCGCTCAGCCTGTCGCGGATGCCGGAAGATACCAAATATGGCATTTTCGAAATGGGTATGAACCACGCCCACGAACTGTCTGCGCTCACCCGTCTGGTACGGCCGCATGCCGCAATCATTACCGCCATCGCGCCGGCCCATATCGGCAATTTTTCCAATGGCGAGCTAGGCATCGTCGACGCCAAGGCCGAGATATTCGAGGGCCTGATGCCCGGCGGCACTGCGATCATCCCGCATGACAGCCCGCATTGTGCGCGGCTGCGGAAAAAGGCGGAACGTCACGCGGAACATGTGATTTCCTTCGGCTTTGAGGCCGGCGCCGACGTCCGCGCGATCGATATGGTGCCCGCCCCCCGTGGCGGCTCGCTGGTCACGGCGAAACTGGGCGAGCAAAGTCTCTGCTTCACCATCGCCGAAGCGGGGCGGCACTGGGTATCCAATTCACTGGCCATTCTCGCAGCGGTGCGCGCGGTCGGCGGCGATCTCGCCACCGCCGGTCTGGCGCTCGCCGAAATGAGCGGCATCGACGGTCGTGGCCGGCGGCATCTCGTCTCGCTCAAGTCCGGTGGCACAGCGACAGTTATCGACGAGAGCTACAATGCCAATCCGGCATCGATGAAAGCGACCTTACAACATTTTACCGGCGAGCCCTGCATCGGCCAGAAAATCCTCATATTGGGCGCGATGGGCGAGTTGGGCGAGCAATCGGCCCGCTATCACACGGCTCTGGCTGACGATATTCTGCTGACCGGAGCCAAAGCCATCATATTGGTCGGCGAGGATATGGCACATACTGCCGCGAAACTCGAACAGGGCCTTGATCGGGACGTGAAAATGTCACATGCGGCAAGTGCTTCGGACGCGCTGGCCGAGGTCGCAAAATTGCTCAGCGACGGGGATATCCTTCTGGTCAAGGGTTCAAATTATCTGGGACTTTCCTCCGCGGTTTCCGCGCTGGTGAGCGGGGAGTATTGATGTTTTATTTGCTGGCCCAATGGCTTGAGTTCGAAGGTATTTTCAACGTCTTCCGCTATCTGAGCTTTCGCTCGGGTGCGGCCATATCGACATCGCTGTTCATCGGCCTCCTGATCGGACCAAAGTTCATCAACATGCTGCGCATGCGGCAGGGCAAGGGCCAGCCGATCCGCGAAGACGGGCCGATCACCCATCTCAAGAAGGCGGGAACGCCAACCATGGGCGGCCTGATGATCCTGATTTCGGTGGTGACCTCGCTGCTGCTGTGGATGGACCTCAGCAACATGTTCGTCTGGGCCTGTATTTTCGTGACCTTGGGTTTTGGCGCTATCGGCTTCATGGACGATTATGACAAGGTCCGCAAAGCCAGCCACAAGGGCGTTCCGGGCCGGGTCCGGCTGCTGCTGGAATTCGCGGTCGCCGGTTTTGCGACCTGGCTGATTGTCCAGCAGATCGGCACCAGCCTCTATGTACCCTTTTTCAACGATGTGCAGATCGACCTAGGCTATTTCTACATACCCTTTGCGATGTTCGTTATCGTCGGCGCCGGCAATGCGGTCAATCTGACCGACGGTCTTGACGGTCTTGCCACCATGCCGGTGGTGATTGCCAGTGCCACTTTCCTGGTGCTCGTCTATCTGTCCGGCAACGCGGTTTTCTCCGAATATCTTGGCATTCCCTTTGTCCGGGGAGCGGGCGAACTGGCGATTTTCTGCGCCTGCGTGATTGGTGCCTGCCTTGCGTTTCTGTGGTTCAATGCGCCACCGGCCGCTGTTTTCATGGGCGATACCGGCAGCCTCGCGCTTGGCGGGGCGCTCGGTGCGATTGCCGTTTCCATCCACCATGAAATCGTCCTGGCGCTGGTCGGCGGACTGTTCGTGCTCGAGGCCGTGTCGGTGATCGTCCAGGTCTTCTTCTTCAAGCGCACCGGCCGCCGGGTGTTCCGCATGGCGCCAATCCATCACCATTTCGAACAGCTTGGCTGGTCCGAATCCACCATCGTGATCCGCTTCTGGATCATCAGCCTGGTGCTCGCGCTTGCCGGATTGGCGACGTTGAAACTCAGATGATAATCTCTCCCGTCTTTGCCGGAAAGCGCTATGCCATCCTCGGACTGGCCCGGTCCGGCATGGCGGTGCTGGAAAGCCTGCACGCGAGCGGCGCCGAACTGCTCGCCTGGGACAATCGTGAAGAATTGCGCGAGAGCGTTGCCGACAAGGCGCTGATCGCCGATCCGCTGGAAAGCGACCTGACCGGCTATGATGCGATCGTCGTGTCGCCGGGCGTCCCGCTCAACAGCCATCCGATCGCGCAAAAGGCAAAAGCTGACGGTGTTCCGATTATCGGCGATATCGAATTGTTCGCCCAGGCCCGGTCAGCGCTGCCCGCCCATCGCGTCGTCGGCATCACCGGCACCAACGGCAAGTCGACAACCACCGCTCTGGTCCACCATATATTGCACTATGCCGGCCTGCCGTCGGTAATGGGCGGCAATATCGGGGCTCCGATCCTGTCGCAGGATCCGCTGCCCGAAGGCGGTGTCTATGTATTGGAGCTGTCGAGCTACCAGATCGACCTGACCAACAGTCTCGACTGCGATGTCGCGCTGCTGCTCAACATCAGTCCGGACCATCTGGACCGTTATGACGGATTTGATGCTTATGCCGCTGCCAAAGCGCGGCTGTTCGACATGCTGGGATCCGATCACGCCGCGATCTTTGCCAGCGATGACGAAAAGACGCAGTTGGCCTTGCACGGTCTGCGCGATCTTGGCCGGGTGAAGAATATCTTCGACACCAGCGGCATCGAACTGGCCGGACAGCCGGACTGGCCTTCCCTGCAAGGTCCGCACAATCTCCAGAACGCGATTGCAGCGATCGCCACGGTCGAGGCTCTCGGCATTGGCGAAGAGCAATGGCGTCCGGCGCTCGCCGCCTTCAACGGACTGCCGCACCGGATGGAACGCATTGCCGAAGCCAATGGTGTGCTGTTCGTCAACGACAGCAAGGCAACCAATCCCGCTTCAACTGGCCCGGCGCTGGGTGCTTATCCGAAAATCCACTGGATTCTCGGCGGTCTGCCGAAAAGCGACAGGCTGACCGAATGCGAGCCTTTCTACGGAAATGTCGTCAGGGCCTATACGATAGGCGAAGCCGGCCCCCTGTTTGAAAAATTGCTGACCGGACATATGCCGGTTGAATCCTGTGAAATGATCCTCACCGCCGTGCAACGCGCCGCTGCCAATGCACAGCCTGGTGAAGTGGTGCTGCTGTCGCCAGCCTGTGCCTCGTTCGACCAGTTCCGGGATTTTGAAGCGCGCGGCAATTGTTTCCGCAGCGCCGTCAATTCGGTGATCGAGAAAAATCTGATCGGATCCGCGAGCGGGGAGATAAGGAAATGAGCGCATCGGAACCAGCGACAGGACCTGTTCAACCGCTTCCCGAAATTTCCGGGGCACTCAAGAAGAAGCGCTTCCAGCTGCAATCGCGGTTCGGGCGCAGCGATCGTTCGCCGCTCGCGATCTGGTTCTGGGAACTCGACCGGGTGCTGCTCGGCCTGATCCTCACCCTGATCGCCATTGGCCTGATCGCGGTTGCCGCTGCCTCTCCGGTTACCGCGCTGAAGCAGAGCACTGCAGCGGTCACGATTGAGCCGCTCTATTATTTCTACCGGCAGCTCGGCTGGGTGGTGGTCGGTGTTCCGGTGATGCTGGTGGTCTCAATGCTGCCGAAGGAGCAGGCGCGGCGCTTTGCCATTCTCGCGGCGCTCGCTGCCTTGATCTTGCTGTTTCTGGTTCCGGTGTTCGGGAAATCGGTCAACGGTGCCCAGCGCTGGATCGGCTACGGTTTCGCAACCATCCAGCCCGGCGAATTTCTCAAGCCGCTTTATGCGGTTTCGCTGGCCTGGCTGCTGTCTCTGCGGATCAAGGATCCGGCCCTGCCGGTGATTTCGCTGTCCGTGATCCTGACGGCAATCATCGCCATCCTGATGATGATGCAGCCCAATCTGGGCGAGACCATCCTGATCTGCGGCATCTGGTTCGCGGTGATGACCGTGTCCGGCCTGTCTGCCCGCCTGATCGCCGGCATTGGTGTCGCCGGTGTCGGCGGGCTGGTCGGGGCTTATTTTCTCTATCCTGTCGCAACCCAGCGGATCAACGCCTGGCTGTTCGGCGGCGGAGAATTTGACCAGGTGATGTTTGCCCACAAGGCATTGACTGGCGGCGGTCTGCTCGGCACCGGACCGGGGCTTGGGTCGGCAAAATTCAAGCTGCCGGAAGCGCATACCGACTATATTTTCTCCGTGATCGGCGAGGAATTCGGTCTGCTCGCCTGCATGGCGATCGCGCTTGTCTATCTCGCGATCATCGTGCGGGTGTTCCTGCGGTTGCTGGACGAAGAGGATAATTTCATCATTCTCGCGGTAACCGGCCTGACCGCCCAGTTTGGCGGACAGGCGCTGGTGAACATGGCGGTAAACCTGCAGCTGTTCCCGTCGAAGGGCATGACTCTGCCGTTCATCAGCTATGGCGGATCATCGATAATAGCGCTGTGCATCGGGATCGGACTTTTGCTCGCATTTACCCGACGAAACCCGTATCTTGACCGTTCACAATATGTCTCGGCCTGGCCCGAGCAAGGACGGATAGCGGTATGAGTTTTTCGAAACATTATGTTCTGGCGGCCGGCGGTACCGGCGGTCACATGATCCCGGCCTATGCGCTGGCCAAGGAGCTGGTTCTGCGCGGTCACCGGGTCGCGATGATAACCGATGAACGCGGCGCGAAAATACCCGGCATGATCGAAGAGGCGCAGGTGCATGTGCTGCCCGCCGGCCGGATTACCAAGGACCCGCGCAGCTGGGTTGGTGGAACGCGCGCTATCCTGAAAGGGCGCCGGATGGCGATGCAGCTATATGATACATTCCAGCCGTCGGCGGTTGTCGGCTTCGGCGGCTATCCGGCCTATCCCGCGCTGCTCGCTGCGAACAGCAAGGACATACCGACGATCGTGCACGAACAGAATGCGGTTCTCGGCCGGGTCAATCGGCTCGCGTCACGTTCGGTCAATGCCATAGCCACGGCCTATCCCGACGTCCTGCGGATCAAGCCGAAATATCAGGAAAAGGTCCATCTCGTCGGGAATCCGGTGCGCGAGGAAGTGGTGGCACTGCGCGACGAACTCTATCCGATCCTGTCCGACGACGGCATTTTCCGGGTATTGGTAACTGGCGGCAGCCAGGGTGCCTCCATTCTTTCCGATGTCGTCCCCGATGCCATGGCCATGCTGCCAGTGCATCTGCGTCGCCGGCTGCAGATTACCCAGCAATGCCGCGAAGATGATATCGAGCGAGTCCGGGCGAAATATGCCGAGCATGATATTCCCGCGGAACTCGCGACCTATCTGCCAGATCTGCCCGACCGGATGGGCTGGGCGCATCTGGTTATCGCGCGGGCAGGAGCTTCGACCATTGCCGAACTGACCACTGCCGGCCGGCCGGCGATCCTGATACCGCTGCCTGGCGCGATGGATGATCACCAGACCTATAATGTGAAGGAAATGGTGGCTGCCGGCGGTGCCCGCGTGATCCGGCAACCGGCCATCACCACGCGGAATTTTGACGCCGGTAGTGACGACAAGACCAACAAATTGCGGCTGCAGCAGTCGGCCGCACTCGACAAGATGCGCGGCGCGATGGTCAAGCAGATCCAGAAGATCGCTTTGAGTTCCGGCGCGCTCGAAAATGCGGCACGATGTGCCAAGGCCTGCGGTCGGCCTGAAGCGGTCAATGATCTGGCAGACCTTGTTGAAAGCATAGGCACTTCCCCGTTGGGAAAAACGATGAAAACGGAAAAGAAGCGCCGCAGCGGCTGACCGCTCGCAAGGAAGCGCTGGCAAAGGATAGTGCGCAGTGAAGGGTGTTGGCACCGATATCGGAACAATCCATTTTGTCGGAATCGGCGGCATCGGCATGTCCGGCATTGCCGAAGTCATGCATAATCTGGGCTATCGGGTGCAGGGCAGTGATATTGCCGAAAGCTATGTCGTTGAAGGTCTGCGCGCCAAAGGCATCGACGTGAAGATTGGCCACAGCGCAGACAATGTCGGGGGGGTGGCCGTCGTGGTCACTTCCACGGCGGTGAAACGCGGCAATCCCGAAGTCGAAGCGGCGCTGGCCAGCCGGATACCGTTGGTGCGCCGGGCGGAAATGCTCGCCGAACTGATGCGGCTGAAATCGACCATTGCGATAGCCGGGACCCATGGCAAGACGACCACCACCTCGATGGTTGCCGCCATGCTCGACGCCGGCGGTATCGACCCGACCGTCATCAATGGCGGGATCATCAACCAATATGGTTCGAACGCGAGGCTCGGCGCCGGCGAGTGGATGGTGATCGAAGCTGACGAAAGCGACGGCAGCTTCCTGCGGCTCGACGGCACGATTGCGGTGGTCACCAATATCGATGCAGAGCATCTCGACCATTATGGCAGCTTCGACAAGATCAAGGACAGTTTCCTCGAATTTGTCGAAAATGTGCCCTTTTACGGCGCAGCGATCCTGTGCATCGACCATCCCGAGGTCCAGGCCCTGTTGCCGCGCATCCGCGACCGGCGGATCATCACTTATGGTTTCTCCGCCCAGGCTGACGTCAAGGGGATCAATGTCACGCCGGTTCCGGGCGGCAACCGTTTCGATGTCGATGTCCGCGACCGGGATGGCGAGACCAGAAGAATTACGGGTATCGAATTGCCGATGCCGGGCCGGCACAATGTCCAGAACGCGATTGCCGCGGTGGCGGTCGGACTGGAAATGGGCATCAGCGACGAACAGATCGCCAAGGGCTTCGACCATTTTGGCGGCGTCAAGCGGCGCTTCACCAAGGTCGGCGAAGTCGACGGCGTGACGATCATCGACGATTACGGCCATCATCCGGTCGAGATACAGGCCGTGCTGTCGGCAGCCCGCGAAGGCGCGCAAGGCCGCGTCATCGCCGTCGTCCAGCCGCATCGCTTCACCCGCCTGCGCGACCATATGGAAGAATTCCAGGGCGCCTTCAACGACGCCGATATGGTGTTCGTGACCCCGGTCTATGTCGCCGGAGAGGACCCGATCGAAGGCGTTGACAGCGAGGCACTGGTCACCGGTCTGAAAACACGCGGCCATCGTCTCGCAGAGACCGTTGCGGACCAGAAGGCTCTCGCCGAGCGACTGGCGCAGGAAGCGCAGCCTGAAGACATGATCATCTGCCTCGGGGCAGGTGACATCACCAAATGGGCTGCTGCGCTTGCAGATAATATTGCCGAGGCCCGCAAATGAGCGCGATTGCCACCTTCCCCGAGACACGCGGCAAGCTGACCGAAAACGCGCCACTGGCCCCGCTCGTCTGGTTCAAGAGCGGCGGCTCTGCGCAATGGCTGTTCGAACCGAAAGATATTGACGATCTGCAGCAATTTCTGCGAAATCTCGATCCGGCGATAGCGGTCTGGCCGCTTGGCCTGGGGTCCAACCTGATTATTCGCGACGGGGGCATCCAGGGCGTGGTGATCCGGCTGGGCAAGGCCTTTGCGGGTATTGAAGCGGACGGCATGACCTTGCGCTGCGGCGCGGGCGCACCCGGAATTTCTGCGGCGAGCAAGGCGCGCGACCATGGTATTGCGGGCCTAGAATTTCTGCGTGGCATTCCCGGCACGATCGGCGGCGCCGTCCGCATGAACGCCGGCGCTTATGGCCGCGAAGTCTGCGACATATTGCAGAGCGCCGACGTGATCCTGCGCAACGGCGATCTAGTGACGATCCCGCTGGCCGACATGGGCTATACCTATCGCCATTCGGCGCTACCCGACGGCGCGATTGTGGTCAGCGCGACCATGGTCGGTGAACCCGGCGATCCGGCGATTATCGGCGCCGAAATGAAACGGATCGCCGACGAGCGCGAAGCCTCCCAGCCGCTGCGTTCCAAGACCGGCGGCTCCACCTTCAAAAATCCCGAAGGCAAAAAGGCTTGGCAGCTGGTCGATGAAGCCGGTTGCCGTGGTCTGCAAATCGGGCAGGCACAAGTGTCTGAAAAACACTGCAATTTCCTGCTGAACCTCGGCGGCGCGACATCCGCCGACATCGAAGCGCTCGGTGACGAAGTGCGCAAGCGGGTCAAGGCCCATTCGGGCATCGAACTGCATTGGGAAATCCAGCGGGTGGGGATGAAGCATGACTGCTAATAATGAAAAAAGTCTCCACGTCGCTGTGCTTATGGGCGGCTGGTCTGCTGAACGCGAAGTATCGCTGAGCAGCGGCAATGGTGTGGCCGATGCGCTGGAGAAAAACGGCCATCAGGTGAGCCGTGTCGACATGGATCGCAATGTCGCGCAGGTGCTGGCCGCTCTTCGGCCTGATGTGGTGTTCAATGCGCTGCACGGCGTGCCGGGTGAAGATGGCAGCGTCCAGGGCATGCTCGACCTGATGCAGATACCCTATACGCATAGCGGGCTCGCGACTTCGGTGATCGCGATCGACAAGGAATTGACCAAGCAGCAGCTGGTTCCCGCCGGTATCCCGATGCCCAAGGGCCGGATTGTTTCCAGTGCCAGCCTGTATGAAGCCGATCCCTTGCCGCGACCCTATGTCCTGAAACCGGTCAACGAAGGCTCGTCGGTCGGCGTCGCAATCGTGACCGATGACAGCAATTACGGCAATCCGATTGGCCGCGACGTTGACGGGCCGTGGCAGGAATTTGACGAACTGCTCGCCGAGCCTTTCATCAAGGGCCGCGAACTGACCACCGCCGTTCTGGGCGACAAGGCGCTTTGCGTGACAGAACTGAGAACCGCGCAGGGATTCTATGACTATGCTGCCAAATATACCGAGGGCCTGACCCAGCATGTCTGTCCCGCCGAAATCCCCGCCGATATCGAGAAATTATGTCTCGACTATGCCTTGCGCGCCCATCAAGTTCTCGGCTGCAAGGGCACGTCGCGCACCGATTTCCGCTGGGATGACGAACAGGGTGCGGCCGGTCTGTTCGTACTGGAAACCAATACCCAGCCTGGCATGACCCCGCTCAGTCTGGTCCCCGAACAGGCAAAGCAGATGGGGATCAGCTATGAAGAGCTGGTCGAGATAATCGTGAGAGAAGCGCTATGACAGCTACCCGCAAACGCACCAATCGCCAGGCCAGGGGCAAGCCCCGCAAACAGGCGAAACGCAAAGTCCGGCAGGTTTCGGTTTTCGACAAGATTTTGCGCGCCATGCCGGTGACCGAGGAGCAGGTGCAAAAGGGCCTGACCTGGGGCCTGGTGGCGGTGTTCCTCCTGGGCGCCTATAGCGTTGCCCATTATTCCGGCATCAATGAACGGATCAAGACCGAGGTCGCGGAAGCGGTCGGCAATGCCGGCTTCGAAGTGAAGCGGGTCGAGGTGACCGGCGTCAACCGCATTGACGAGCTGAAAGTCTATGAAATCACGCTGGCGCAGAAAGACCGTTCGATGCTGCTGGTTGATATTGACGAGGTGCGCGAGGATCTGCTGTCGAACGGCTGGATCAAGGACGCGCGGATTTCGCGGCGGCTGCCCGACACGCTGATCGTCGATATTGTCGAACGCGAGCCCGTTGCCGTCTGGCAGAACCAGGGCAAGCTCTCGCTGATCGACAAGACCGGCTATCCGCTGGAAGAAATCGTCAAGGAAGAAATCCCTGACCTGCCGGTGATTGTCGGCAAGAAGGCCAATCTGAAATTCTCCCAGCTGGATACGTTGCTCGATGTGGCGCCGGCGCTGCGCCCGATGGTGACCGGCGCGACCTGGATTGGCAATCGGCGCTGGGATCTGGAATTTGACAGCGGCGAGACGCTGGCCCTGCCCGAAGGGGAGGAAACAGCGTCAGCGGCCTTGCTGAATTTCGCGCGGATGGACGGGATCAACCGGCTGCTCGGACGCGGGGTCGTCCATTTCGACCTGCGCGACGCCGAGCGCGCTTATTTGCGGATGCCGCCGAAAGAAGAAGCGGCCGAACCGGACAGTTGATGGTCCGGATCGCGCAATGCATGATGATGAACGAGGTGAAGGAATAGGCTCATGGCAGCACGGGTAGAAAAATCTTCACATCGCTGGATATCGGTTCGTCGAAAATTTCGGCGATGATAGCCGGGCGGATGGACAATGGTGAACTGACCGTATTGGGCACCGGTCATCACGCCAGCAAAGGCGTGAAACGCGGTTATATCGCCGATACCGAGACCACCGAGACCGACGTCCGGGCGGCGGTGGAGCAGGCCGAGCGTATTGCCGGCACCAATATCGACGATGTCTGGGTCAGCTTTTCCGCAGGCGGCTTGCAGAGCATGCTGACCTCGGTCGAGACCGAACTGGGCGGTCACCGGATCGAACAGGAAGATATCGATCTGCTGCTCGACGCCGGTCGCAACAGCATCGATCCCAAGGGCAAGATGGTGCTGCACGCCCAGCCGGCGCTCTATACGCTTGACGGTCTGACCGGCGTGAAGAAACCCAAGGGGCTGCACGCCGATCGTCTCGGCGTGGATATCCATGTCATCCTCGCCGAAGCCTCGCCGGTCCGCAATATCGAGATGAGCGTGCGCGGCGCCCATCTCAACGTCCGGTCGATCGTCGCATCGCCTATCGCCGTCGGCAATGCCTGTCTGTCGCGGGAAGAGCGCGAGCTTGGCGTGGCGCTGGTCGAAATGGGCGCGGAAGTAACCAATGTCTCGCTGTTCGCCGGTGGCATGCTGGTCGGCTTGAAGACACTGCCATACGGCGCCGCCGATATCACCGACGATATTGCCTCCTCCTTTGGCTTGCGGCGCGCGCAGGCCGAGCGGATCAAATGTTTCTATGGGTCCGCCACCACCAGTCCGCGCGACAATCATGACGTGATCAATCAGGGGCTCGACGACAATCCCGAAGTCAGCGAAGAAGACAGCCGGATCACGCGGGCGCAGCTGATTGCGGTTATCCGTCAGCGGCTTGACCATCTGATCGGTGAAATCAGCCGTTCGCTCAAGGAACTGGGCTTTACCGGTCCGGTTGGCCGGCAGGTTGTGCTGACTGGCGGGGGCGCGGAACTCAAGGGGATTGCCGATTATGCGCAGTCGGCGCTCGGCCGTACGGTGCGCATTGGCCGACCGACAGGGCTGAGCGCGCTTCCCGAAGCGCATAGCGGTCCGGCCTTTGCCGGTCTTGCGGGGCTAGCGCTCTATGCATCGCAGGAGCCCGTCGATCTGCGCTTCATGTCGAGAAGCCACCAGAATGTTCACAAATATGGCGGATCGGCAGTAATCGGACGGCTGATGTCGGCGATCCGCGGAAATTTTTAGTAAAATGCCGAAAATAAATTAACTTTTCGGGTGATTCCTGCGGGAAATTTGTGCAAAGCGTTAAACAAATATTACAGCACGATAAAATGTCTCGGGAGACAGTGAGATGAGTATCAATATTGGCCCACCGGAAGTCGAGGAACTGAAACCGAAAATCGCGGTTATCGGTGTCGGCGGTGCCGGGGGCAACGCGATTGCCAACATGATTGCCGCACAGGTCGAGGGCGTGGATTTCATCGTCACCAACACCGATGCGCAATCGCTGAACAGTTCTACCGCCGAACGGCGTATCCAGCTTGGTCCCGATATCACGCAGGGTCTGGGTGCCGGGTCGCGTCCCGAAGTCGGTCGTGCCGCTGCCGAAGAAACGATCGATCTGGTCGAACAGGCGCTGGACGGTACGCATATGTGCTTTATCGCTGCTGGCATGGGCGGCGGTACCGGTACCGGTGCTGCTCCGGTCATTGCCAAGGCAGCCCGCGACCGCGGCATATTGACCGTTGGCGTGGTGACCAAGCCATTCACTTTCGAAGGCACGCGCCGGATGAAAGCGGCCGAAGCGGGCATCGAAGAGCTGCAGAAAAATGTCGATACATTGATCGTCATTCCGAACCAGAATCTGTTCCTCGTGGCCAATCCGAACACCACTTTCAAGGAAGCCTTTCTGCTGGCTGATGAAGTGCTGCAGCAGGGCGTCCGCGGCATTACCGACCTGATGGTCATGCCGGGCCTGATCAACCTCGACTTTGCCGATGTGCGCAGCGTGATGCACGAAATGGGGCAGGCGATGATGGGCACCGGCGAAGCGGAAGGCGACGGACGTGCGCTGGAAGCCGCGGAGAAAGCCATTGCCAACCCCTTGCTCGACGGTGTGTCGATGCAGGGCGCCAAGGGCGTTATCGTCTCGATCACCGGTGGCGAGGATATGCGTCTGATGGAAGTCGACGAGGCCGCCAACCATATTCGCGAACTGGTCGATCCGGATGCCAATATCATCTGGGGCAGCGCGTTTAACCCGAATCTCGACGGGCGTATCCGCGTATCGGTAGTCGCCACCGGTATCGATAATGACGGCAGCCGGCCCGCATCCGCGCTTCGGCATCATTTGCCATGGGCAGCCCGGTTGCAAAACCGGAAGAGACGCCTGCGCCAACCAGCTTCGCTTCGTCCATTGCCAGCGACGAAAGCGTCGAAGAAGCCGCGCAGGAAGCTGAAATCGCCTCTGCGCCGGTTCCCGACGAAGAGCCGGAAGTCGAAGCGCCAGCCGAGCCGGAAAGCTCGCCTGCACCTGTTGCCACCTATGGCGACGACGATGATCTGAGCGTCACGCCGTCCTTTGCGTCGCTGACTCCCGGGATTGCCTCGACAAGCTCGGCGCCCGAAGAGGATGAGCTGATTCTGGGTGACGATGCCATTCAGCCGGCCGAGGAAGACACCGCTCCGGCCGCCAGCCAGGCACCGCCGGCACCGCGCGTGGCCACCGGTGGCGGGACATTGTTCGAACGGATGTCCAATCTGACCCGTGGCGGGTCAAAGGGCGATGACGCCGAAGATGGCGAGGAAGACAAATCCCGCGATCCTCTCGACATCCCGCGCTTCCTGAATCGCCAGAATAATCAGTGATTGCAGGTTCCGGCCGGACTGTCTGACCGACTGATGGGGCAGCGCGAGGGAGTTTGTCTTTCGCGTGCCACCATTGGCCTTGCCGGAATGCGGGAACGATTGATTTCATGTGCAATCGTTCCTTTATAGATCTTGTGACTCACAAATTGAAAATTCTACTGGCCGTTGCGGCGGCCGTTGCAACTGTTGCCGTGCCGCAGTTGCCCGCTATCGCCCAATCCAGCGCCCAGTCCAACAGCGACGACTTGCAGGACGCATTGCGCCGGATTGCGATCAATTCCAATGATTCCTCGGCGCTTGCGGACGCCGGACTCGCAGCTCTGGAACTGGGCGACATGCGCGCTGCGATCGGGTTTCTGGCCAAGGCGGACCAGATTTATTCGACCAGCGGGCGAGTGAAAGCCGGTCTTGGCCGGGCGCTGCTGGCAGAGGAAAATCCGTTTGGCGCGATCCGCTATTTCGACCAGGCCGTGGCCAATGGCATAGCGGTAAGCGAAATCGCGGCGGATCGCGGTCTCGCCTATGACCTGATCGGGCGGAACCGGGACGCGCAGAAAGATTATGAACTGGCGATGCGCAATGGCGCCGACAATCAGCTGATCGCGCGCTATGCAGTGTCCCTGGGCATCAGCGGCGACGTCGAGCGGGCCGATGCCCAGCTCAATCCCCTGTTGCAGAAAAGCGACCGCGATGCCTGGCGTAATCGTGCTTTCATCTACGCGATGAATGGCAAGAAAAAGGATGCGGAAAATATCGTCGAACAGACGATGGAGCGGAGAATGGCAAAGGCCATCAAGCCGTTTCTCGACCGTATGCCCAAACTGACCGCGGCGCAGAAGGCGGCTGCGGTCCATTTCGGCCATTTTCCCGCCAGCGAGAATATCGGCGTTGATGTCGCTGCGGTGCAGCTGGCGTCCAGTCAGGCGGCCGAAAATGGCAGCGGCGTGGATGCGGGCCTGATCCCCGTCGGCGAAGCTCTGGGCACGGATAGCAAGCGTCCCCGCGTACTGGCCATGCCTGACAAATCGCCCCGTCGTCGGCCCGGTACTACGGAGCGCAAGCCCTCCGAGCGCGAGTTGCGGCGTGCCGCGAAGAAAAAGGAGGCCGAATCGTCGGCCCGGATGGCAGCGACAACGCCATTGCCCGCCAGCACAGCCAGCTCACCTACTCTGACGCGCAGCCAGCCGGATCCCGCGCCGCTGCTGGCAACATCTCAGGTGAAAGAGCCGGATGCGGTCGCCGCCGCCACAATGCCGCCCGAGCGCAACGGCACTTCGCCCGGCTTTGCCACGACGCTGGGCGTCAGTCAGCAGCCGGTGCTGGTGTCGCAGACCGTTGAACGCAAGGTTGAAATTGCCGGGCGTCAGCCGGAATCCGCTGCGGTCGTCGCGCAGCCGGTCCAAAGCCCTGCTGCCGAGCCGGATAGAACCGGCGGGCCGGTGAACCTGATCAGTTTCGACCTTGCGAAACAGTCCGCCACCCCGACCGGGATGGCAGCGGCCGAACCGGCGTCCCGGCCGCTCGCCGATATAATCAGCGGCATCCGCATTCCCGAGCGCGAGATCAGAAGCGAAGTGTGCCGGTCGATCTGGATGAAATCGAGCCAGCCAAGCCGCAGCCGAAAGTCGTGGCCAAAGCGGTAGAAAAGACCCCGGCAAAACCGAAAGAGCCGGAACATCCGAAACGCTACTGGGTGCAGATCGCCACGGGCTCCAATCTTGACGCCCTGAAATTCGACTTTCGCCGTATGACGAAGAAACAGCCTGATGTGTTCAAGGGGCAAAAGGCATGGACGTCACCATGGGGTCGCACCCGCCGGCTGGTGGTCGGACCCTTTGCCGATTTCAAGGCGGCCAAGGCCTTTGAAGCGGATTACCGCAGGGAGGGCGGCGATGGCTTTGCCTGGGCCAGCGCCGACGGTGTCGAGGTTAACGAGCTCGGCAAATGACCCTGTTGAAAAGCTACGCCAGCGACCCCGCGCACAGCCGGGGCCGGCTGCACGACGAGAAACGCGAAGTGACACGCGGTCCGCGCGACGATTTCCAGCGCGACCGCGACCGGATCATCCACAGCATTTCCTTCCGCCGGTTGCGCCACAAGACTCAGGTCTTTGTCGCGCCCGATGGCGATCATTATCGGGTCCGGCTGACCCACAGCCTGGAAGTGGCCCAAATCGGCCGCACAATGGCGCGGGCGCTCGGTCTCAACGAAGATCTCACCGAAGCGCTCTGCCTTGCCCATGATATCGGCCATCCGCCCTTCGGCCATGCCGGGGAAGATGCGCTGGAAGAAGCCTTGGCAGATTTCGGCGGTTTCGACCATAATGCCCAGACCATCCGCACGTTGACCAAGCTGGAAACGCCTTATCCACGCTGGAACGGGCTCAACCTGACATGGGAAATGCTGGAGGGGCTGGCCAAGCACAACGGGCCGGTGGCCGAACCGACCTGGGCGCTGGCCGAGGCCAATGCGGCGATGGATCTCGACCTCGACAGCTGGCCGTCGCTGGAAGCGCAAATCGCCGCGATTGCCGACGATATCGCCTATGACAATCATGATATTGACGACGGGATGCGGGCCGGACTGCTGACACTCGACCAGTTGCTCGAATTGCCGTTCATTGCAGAGCGCTGGGAGGCGCTTCGCAACCGCTTTGCCGATGTGTCGCAGGAACGGCTGTTGCCGGAACTGATCCGCGACCAGATCGGGCTGATGGCCAATGATGTGTTGGAGACGACGCAGGCCCGGATTGCCGAGCTGGGCATCGAAACACCAGAAGATGTTCGGCAAGCGGGCCGTATGATCGGCGGTTTCTCCGATGCGATGGCGGATAAGGAACGCACGCTAAAGCGTTTCATGTACGAAAATCTCTATCACCACCCCAAGCAGATGGCGGCAGCGGAAGAAGGCAAGATGATGGTTGGCGATCTGGTGAAAGCCTATCGCGAGCAGCCGGAGCTGATGCCGGACGACTGGGCCTCGGCGCTGCCCGAAGCGGAACCCGGCCGGATCCGCCATATTGCTGACTTTCTCGCCGGGATGACCGACCGCTATGCCCGCAACCGGCACCACGAGATATTCGGCGATCTGAACAGTCGGTCGTAATATCGTCACCCCGGCGAAGGCTGGGGACCAACCCAATCGGGTGAGTCTCGCAAAAATGGGTTTGGATAGCAGCCTTCGCTGCTATGACGGCTTGCCAACAGACAATATGCGGAGACCCAGTCCATGGCCGAAAAATACTGATCGTCGGCGCCACTGGCCTGATCGGCGGGCTGCTGACCCGCAAGCTGGTCGAACAGGGCAGGGACAAGACACTCCACCTGCTGCTGCGCAGGCCCTATCGCGAGGATGTCGGCAAGGCGAAAATCCATGTCCAGCTGCAGGAAAACTGGCCTGCTACGATCGCGAAGATCAAGCCCGATATCGTGATATCCTGTTTGGGATCGACGATGAAAAAGGCCGGGTCGAAGAAAGAATTTGCCGCGGTCGACCGCGATCTGGTCGGCGCTGTGGCAGCAGCGGCCAAGGCAGCGGGGGCGCGTCAGTTCATTGCCATATCCTCGACCATGGCGGACAGCAGCGCGTCCAGCTTCTATCTCAAGACCAAGGGCGAGGCAGAAGACCTGATGCGCGCGCAGAATTTCGACCGCCTTGACATCATCCGCTCCGGCCTGCTGCGCGGTGAACGGACTAGTGACAATCGCATCGGCGAAAGCCTGGCCATTGCCGCCAGTCCGCTGATGGATCTGTTGCTGCACGGAAAGCTCCGCCGTTTCCGCTCGATCCTTGCCAGCGATGTTGCCGATGCGGTTGCGGTGCTGATGCGTGATAGCGCAGCCGGCATTTACATTCACGGGAATGATGAAATCTGGGGGCTGGTATAAGCGAAATTTCCGTACTAGAATTCTCGTGCAGTCTTCATGATGGCAAGTGAAGCGACAGTGTGGCGTTGCCAGAACAGAAAAACAGGGTCGCTATCCTGCTTATCCGTTCGAAAGGAACCGCTATGACCATCCGCCCACCGAGACAGCTGGCTCACATTGTCTATCGAACCCGCCGCCTTGCGGAAATGCTTGACTGGTATGCCACCGTTTTCGATGCCAAGGTCCAATATCAGAATCCAGCCCTTGCTTTTCTCACATTCGACGATGAACATCATCGCTTCGCCTTTGCCGATCTGACGGTGATCCGCCCAGAAGAAGAGGATCGGGGCAACCGCGGGCTGGTCGGGGTGGACCATGTGGCTTGGGAATATGATTCGCTAAGCGATCTTCTGGAAAATTACGCTCAGCTCAAAAGTGTCGGTATCAAGCCTTACTGGGCGGTAAATCACGGGATGAGCGCGTCGCTTTATTATACCGATCCCGACGGCAATCAGATGGAATTGAGTGTCGACTGTTTTCCGTCAAAGGCCGAGGCGACGGCCTATTTTCACGGCGAGCAGATCGGCAATAACCCGGTGGGTGTGGAATATGACCCGGAAGATTGGTTGGCAAAATTGCGCGACGGTGCTGCCGAGAGTGAGATTCTGCGCATGGATCCGGACGGCGCAGTATCTCCTATCAGAGGAGCGATGACGGCCTGAGCTATTGTTTGCAGGCCGACTTGGCTTTGTTGCCGCACCGCACAATAGAATCATTGACTCCACCCATCCGCTGATCCACTCTCCAATCTGCTTTTTGATCACTGTCGCGAGGTGGAGGTCATGAGGCATTGCGGGAGAGCGTTTTCTGTCCCACCAGACAAAAAGCCGCCGAAGGAGCAACCGCCCCGGAAACTCTCAGGCCCCTGGACCGCAATCGTCTCACAAGCACTCTGGAAAGAGAGCGGATGGTTATAACGGCCGGCGCTCCACCGAAGGGGTAAATGGCGCTGGATTTTATCCGGCATGAACGCTCGCCGTTCTTCCTGAGCTTGTCGAGGATGACTGGAAAGCGTGCTTCGACAAGCTCAGCACGAGCGGAAGTGTCAAGCCATGAAACTCTCAGGTTCCGTGACAGAGGGGGCAGTTTTGCAGGGCTTTGCTGCGGGCTGTCTTCTTGATGCGGAAAAATGATGAGTGAAAATAGCGAAAATCTGAAACAACTGCCGCTCGGCGACTGGCATCGCGGCCTCGGTGCGCGGATGGTGCCGTTCGCGGGCTATGAAATGCCGGTGCAATATGAAGGCGTGATGGCCGAACATATCTGGACCCGGACCGAAGCGGGCCTGTTCGACGTGTCGCACATGGGCCAGCTACAGCTGACGGGCGAGGGCGCTGCCGATGCGCTGGAGAAAATCACGCCGGGCAATCTGTCGGCGCTCGCACCGGGCAAGATCCGCTACACATTGCTGCTCGCCCGGGATGGCGGGATATTGGACGATCTGATGGTCACCAACACCGGTCACAATCTCTATCTGGTGGTCAATGGCGCGACCAAGCATGATGATATCGCCTATTTGCGCGAACAATTGCCCGACAGCCTGACGCTGAACCATCTCGAAGATGCTGCCTTATTGGCGCTGCAGGGGCCCAAGGCGGCGGAAGCGCTGGCCAAGCTTGGTATCGATCCGTTCGAGCCGGACTGGCCACTGCCGACCGATCTCCATTTCATGGAAGCGGGCCCGTTTCTGTGGCAGGGTATCCCGCTGGGCATCAGCCGTTCGGGCTATACCGGTGAGGACGGCTTTGAAATCAGCGTGCCGACCGAACATGCGGTGACGCTGGCGGCCGCGCTGACCGAGCTGGAGGAAGTCCGTCCGATCGGATTGGGTGCACGCGACAGCCTCCGGCTTGAAGCCGGCCTGCCGCTTTACGGCCACGACATGAATGCCGGCATATTGCCGGTCGAGGCCAATCTGAATTTTGCCTTGTCCAAGGCGCGCCGCGAGGAAGGCAACTTTGCCGGCGCGGACCGCGTGCTGGCGCAATATCCGGACAAGGCGGCGAAGAAACGCATCGGCCTGTTCGTCGATGGCCGGCAACCCGTTCGCGAAGGCGCGACGGTTGTCAATGCCGCCGGCGAGACCATCGGCACGGTGACCAGCGGCGGCTTTTCGCCCACGCTCCAGCGCCCGATCGCCATGGCCTATGTCCCGACGGACATGTCCGCAACCGGCACCGCCATCACCGTCGAGCAGCGCGGCAAGAAAATTGCCTGCACCGTCGCCGACATGCCCTTTGTGCCGCATAACTATCACCGCAAACCCAAGCCATAGATTGACAGGAAGAGGAAACGAGAATGAGCCGATATTTTACCGATGAACATGAGTGGGTCGAGGTCGAAGGCGACACGGCGACCGTCGGTATTACCGACTATGCGCAGGAACAGCTGGGCGACATCGTGTTTGTCGAAGTGCCGGAAGTCGGCACGGAACTGGAGCAGGGCGATGATGCCGCCGTGGTCGAATCGGTCAAGGCGGCGTCCGACGTCTATGCGGCGGTCTCCGGCGAGGTGATCGAAGTGAACGACGCGCTGGAAGACGAGCAGGATTGGTCAACAGCTCGGCCGAGGAAGACGGCTGGTTTTCCGGCTGACCCTCTCGGACAAGAGCGAACTCGACGATCTGATGGACGAAAAAGCCTATAAGGCCTTCGTCGACGGTTTGTAACCAATTCCCCCTCCTCTTCAGAGGAGGGGGTTGAGGGGTGGTGGCGATGCGTGAGCATCGCTCGCGTCAGCGACCGGCTGCACGACAACCACCCCAACCCCTCCT
>NZ_PYIA01000022.1:0-15088 GCF_013265645.1 Sphingopyxis sp. BSNA05
CCCTGCCTGCGCAGGGGCACAGCTTGCCGGGCAATGATGTGCTCCGGCGTAGGCCGGAGTCCAGACGATTGCGCAGGAACATTCTGGGCCCTGCCCTTCGGCAGGGAACAGGGATGGCCGGCTATGAGGTGCGGAGCACAAGGCACCGTTCGTGCTGAGCCTGTCGAAGCACGATGAGCACTAGCAATTTGTCCGTCGACAAGCCGCGGACGAACGGTATAGGTGGCGGCAAAGGAGAACCCCATGATCAAGCTGCACCATCTCGAAACCTCGCGCTCGTCGCGCATTATCTGGCTCTGCGAAGAGGGCGGGATCGATTATGAGATGGTCCGCTATGCGCGCGATCCCAAAACGCGGCGCTCGCCGGCGGCGCTCGCTGACGTGCACCGGCTCGCCAAGGCGCCGACGGTGGAAGTCGACGGCCATGTGATGGTCGAATCGGGCGCGATCCTCGAATATCTGGTCGAGCGGCACAGCGACGGCGCGCTCGGCGTGGCGGTCGACCATCCGGAACGGGCGAAATATCTCGAGTGGCTGCATTTCGCCGAAGGCACGATGGGCATGAGCTTCATCATCACCGGCATCGCACCGATGCTGGGCGGACTGCCGGAACCGTGGAGCGGGTTCCTGAACTCGGAGGTCGGCAAGCTGCTCGACCATCTGGAAATCGAGCTGGAGGGCAAGGATTTCCTCGTCGCCGACAAGTTCACCGGCGCGGACATCAATCTGCATTATATGCTCGAAGGACGCGCCGCGATGGGGCAGCTCGAAAGCCGTCCCAATTGCAAACGCTATTTCGAAGCGCTGGTCGCGCGGCCGGGCTATCAGAAGACGGTGGAGCTGGGTGGTCCGGTGTTGATGGCGCGGCCTAGCTGACCGATGGCAAAATTTGAGGGCAGGCTTGCCACAGCCTGTCTGCTGGCCCTCACCCTTACCGCTTTTGCCGGCAATTCCCTGCTGGCGCGCGCGGCTCTGGCAGACGGACAGATTGACTGGGCCGGCTATACCATCGTCCGGTTGCTCGCCGGCGGGCTTGTGCTGTCGCTGCTGATCGGAATGCGCAAGGGGCGGTCGGTCCTGCCCCAAGGCCAAGATGCGTCGGTGCCCTGTCCCTGTTCGTCTATGCCGCGGCCTTTTCCTGGGCCTATATCGGGCTGGATGCGGGGCTGGGCGCGCTGATCCTGTTTCCGGCCGGGCAGATTACCATGCAGCTCATCGGCCTGACGCGGCAAATCGTGCCGTCGAGAGGACAATTGGCCGGGGCGGCTATTGCCCTCGCCGGTCTTGTCTATCTGATGATGCCGGGCGTAACCGCCCCGCCGCTGCTCAGCACATTGGCGATGATCAGCGCCGGGATGGCATGGGGTGTTTCGACCTGGGCCGGCAAGGCGGTTGGCGATCCCTCGCTGACCACGGCCCGCTATTTCGTCGGCGCCAGCCTGCTGACCTTGCTGCTGATCCCCTTGGTCGACTGGTCAATGTTCAGCTGGACGGGCGTCATCATGGCGGTCGTTTCGGGCGGCGTGACGTCCGCTCTGGGCTACGTCCTCTGGTATAATATGCTGGCCCGGATATCGATCACCAGCGCAGCCGTGTCGCAATTGTCGGTTCCGGCCATTGCCGCTATCGGCGGCGTGCTATTGCTGGGCGAAATATTGACAACCCGGCTGCTGATCGGAGGGCTGATAATCTTTGCCGGTATCGGACTGACCAGCTGGGCTTCGATCAGAGCCAGCCGAAACTAGCCGACCGCATCCCGCACAACCGCTATTCCGGCTTCGCGCTGCTCCCGCAACTCGGCTTTCAGCTTCGCTGGATCGCGGGCGAACACAAAGCCGAAGCTGACCCCGCCTTCCTTGCCGATCGTCGCATGGTGCAGCTTGTGCGCCTGCACCAGTCTTTTGGCATAGCCGCGCTTGGGCACATATTTGAAATAGCGCTGATGCACTAGGCCGTCGTGCACCAGCGTGTAGATGATCCCGTAGAATAATATGCCGAGACCGATCCATGTGCCCGGCTCCCAGGCATTTGCGCCCAGAACAAGCGGGCTGCCGACGGCGAACATCGAAATGCTCATCACCGCGCCGGCAATGCCGTACAGGTCGTTTTTCTCCAGCGCCTTGTCATGCGGCTCGTGATGGTCGCGGTGCCAGCCCCAGCCGAAGCCGTGCATGATATATTTATGGCTCGCCCAGGCGATACATTCCATCGCTACAACCGACGCGAGGATGGTAGCGAGGATCGCAAACAGGCTCATTGTTTCTGATCCATTTTCCGCACGCGTGGCCGGCCCTCGCTAACATCGGCCACCCACTGAAATTTGTTCTGGGTGGTGATCACATAGATCGGCATCCTGGCCGCAAAGGCAGAGAAGATATGAATCTCTGTTGGAACCGGATCGAGCACATGGGACACGGCAATGGCAACCGCTTCCTGACCCGGCTCGCCCGCGACTGGCAAAGCGAAGCAACTGGTCATGAATTGGCGTTGGTCGATTACTTTGCCATTTTCGACGGCAAAGCGATAATGTCCTCCCAGCGGAATGTTGAAATGGCTGGTCTGCGGCGTCAGCAAATAGACCAATATGGGGTCGCCTGCTTTCGCGGGAGGCAGGGTAACCAGATTAAAAGGGGATTTGCTGCACCTCTCCAGAGCCGATGCATCAATTGCTCTGCTCGCATCTATCAGTTCAATCTGTTTCGCACTCAATTCAGCCTCTTTACCGGCCAAAATCCTGCGATCGCTAACCTTGCCATCGCCCCAGACCGCCGAATATACGCCCTGCAAACGGTCACCTTCGGGTTTCCAGAAGGTCACTAGCAGGCCGGTCTCCACGTTTGTGACGACCCATCCGCGGATTCCGCTGCCGTCCAGATCCTCGATATCTTCCCGCATGGCGTCGGTCGTGTGCCAGGCGGCCTGATCGTAGCGATACAGATCGAAGCCGCGGTCCAGGGCCAGCTGCAGCGCCTGATCTTCGGTGCTGGATCCGGCGTTCGCCTGCGCCAGGATTGAGGTGCCGGACAGGGCCAGCAGGGCGATAAGGAGGGAGCGAATGATAATCATCTGGCGAAGATAGGCCTATTTGAATAGCAATTGAAGCCACTTCTGACTTGCACGGCCAATTGATCTGACTAAACGAAACACCATATTGGAAGTCAGGAGCTTATGACCGAACCGAAGACCCTCTACGAGAAAATCTGGGACGCCCATGTTGTCGACCAGCGTGCCGACGGCACGGCGCTGATCTATATCGACCGGCATCTGGTACATGAAGTAACCAGCCCGCAGGCCTTTGAAGGGCTGCGCAAAGCGGGCCGCAAGGTGCGGCGGCCGGATCTGACGCTGGCGGTGCCCGATCATAATCTGCCGACCACGGCGCGGCTCGATGCGCAGGGCAAGAAAATCCCGATCGCCGACCTGCAAAGCGCGGCCCAGCTGGAAGCGCTGGAGGCCAATGCGCCGGCCTTCGGTATCAAATATATCGGCGCCAGCGATATCAACCAGGGTATTGTCCACGTGATTGGTCCGGAGCAGGGCTTTACCCTGCCGGGTACGACCATGGTTTGCGGCGACAGCCATACTGCCGCGCATGGCGCACTGGGCGCGCTGGCCTTCGGCATCGGCACGAGCGAGGTCGAGCATGTGCTGGCGACGCAAACGTTGCAGCTGACCCGCTCGAAATCGATGGAAATCCGGGTCGAGGGCCTGCTTGGCCCAGGCATCAGCCCGAAGGACCTTATCCTCCATATCATCGGCGTGATCGGCACGGCGGGCGGCACCGGCCATGTCATCGAATATCGCGGTGAAGTGTTCGAACAGATGTCGATTGAGGGCCGTCTGACCGTCTCCAACATGTCGATCGAGGGCGGCGCGCGCGCGGGCCTGATTGCGCCGGATGAAAAGACATTTGCCTATCTGAAAGGCCGTCCGATGGCACCCAAGGGCGCGGACTGGGATGCGGCCGTGGCCTATTGGAAGACGCTGCCGACCGACGAAGGCGCGAAATTCGACAAGAGCGTCACGATCAACGCCGCCGATGTGTCGCCGACCGTGACTTGGGGAACCAGTCCGGAGGATGTTGTCCCGGTGAACGGAATCGTACCGTCGCCGGAAAGCTTTGCCGACCCGTCAAAACAGGACGCCGCGCGCAAATCGCTGGATTATATGGGGCTCGAAGCCGGGCAGGCGTTGCGCGATGTGGCGGTGGAAAATATCTTCATCGGCAGTTGCACCAACAGCCGGATCGAGGATCTGCGGGCTGCCGCCGCGATACTGGAAGGCCGCAAGAAGGCCGGCAATGTGAAATGGGCGATCGTTGTACCGGGTTCGGGCCTTGTGAAGGCCCAGGCCGAAGCCGAAGGGCTCGACCGGATTTTCACCGAGGCCGGTTTTGAATGGCGCGAGCCGGGCTGTTCGGCCTGTCTTGGCATGAACCCGGACAAGGTGCCAGCAGGCGAACGCTGTGCATCCACTTCCAATCGCAATTTTGTTGGCCGGCAGGGCCCGGGTGCTAGAACGCATCTGATGTCACCGGCCATGGCTGCGGCTGCGGCAGTAACCGGTAAGCTCACCGACGTGCGCGAACTGACGAAATGAGAGGTTGAAATGAGCGACGACAATAAAAAAGATGAGCCGTCCGTGAAGGATCAGGCTTCCACCGACAATGAGGCGGGTAAATGGTCCACCGGCGCCAAGGTCGGGGCAGCGATCGGCTCGGCAGCTGTGGCCGCGGCGCTGATTTATGCGGGCCGGCATCAGATGAAAAAGCATGATGATTTCAAGGCGGTGAAGGGCAAGCCACTGCCGAAATATGAAAATGAACCGGATTATGACGATGATGGCGAGGAAGAGTAGATGAAACCCGTCAATCGAGTTGAAGGCCGCGCCATTCCCTTCGGTCAGAAAAATGTCGATACCGATGTCATTATCTCTGCCGAATGGCTGAAGACGATTTCCCGGGAAGGGCTCGGCAAGGGCGCGTTCGAGTCGATCCGGGCAAAGGAAGGCAATGTTTTGATGATCCTGAATATGCCGGTGCCTCGATCCTGATCGCGGGCGACAATTTCGGCTGCGGCTCGAGCCGCGAACATGCGGCCTGGGCGCTCGACGACATGGGCATCAAGGCGGTGATCGCGCCGAGCTTTTCCGATATTTTGCGGGCAATGCCTTCAAGAATGGCCTGCTGGCCATCGCCTTGCCGCAAGACGCGATCAACCGGCTTATGGAAGTCGCCAAGACCGATCCGGTCACCATCGACATGGAAAGCATGAGCGTGACTACACCGTTCCAGGACCGTTTCCCGTTCGAGATGGACCCGTTTCGGCACCAGTGCCTGGTCGAAGGGCTGGACGAAATTGACCTGACAATGGCGAAATCGGATGCCATAGAACGGCACGAGAAAAACAGCGATTCTGCAAAGCCTTGGCTGATACCGGCCACGGCATAGAATCCAGAAAAATTCCAGGGAAGGGAATGATATGAAGGCTTTGATGTCAACCAAAGTGGGCGGACCAGATACACTCGAGATGCTGGACGTCGCCGATCCGGTCGCCGGCAAGGGGCAGGTGCTGATCGATGTCAAAGCCTGTTCGATCAACTATCCCGACGTTTTGATCATCCAGGACATGTACCAGTTCAAACCGCCGCGGCCATTTGCTCCGGGCGGAGAAGTGTCCGGCGTCATCGCAGCTGTCGGCGAAGGCGTTGAAGATCTGAAGGTCGGTGACCGTGTTGCCTCGACCACGGGCCATGGCGGCCTGGTCGAAAAGGTTGCTGTCGACCAGAACAGCGTCTTCAAGATTCCTGACAGTGTTGGCTTCGAAGATGCGTCCGCGCTGCTGCTGACCTATGGCACGTCGATCCATGCGCTGGTCGATCGTGGCCATATCAGCGAGGGTGATACATTGCTGGTGCTCGGTGCTTCGGGCGGTGTCGGTATCGCTGCCGTCGAACTGGGCAAGGCTTTTGGCGCGCGCGTCGTCGCGGCGGTGTCCTCCGAGGAAAAGGCGGCTTTTGCCAAAGAAGCCGGCGCTGACGAGACCGTGATCTACGAGCGGGCTCCTTTCGACAAGGACCAGTCGAAGGCGCTGGCGGCGCAATTCAAGGCTGCCGTCGGTCCGAATGGCGCTGATGTCATCTATGATGCGGTAGGCGGCGACTATAGCGAGCCTGCGGTACGCTCGATCGCCTGGGAAGGCCGCTTTCTGGTGGTCGGTTTTCCGGCCGGTATCGCAAAACTGCCGCTCAATCTGACCCTGCTCAAGTCCTGCGATGTCTGTGGTGTCTTCTGGGGCGCTTATGCGATGCGCGATCCCAAGGGCAACCGCGCCCATATCGACCGGTTGTTCAAGCTTTGGGAACAAGGCAAGATCCAGCCCCGCGTGTCGGAGGTTTTCGCCTTTGAAGACGCTGGCCAGGCCATCCAGAAAATGGCGGATCGCGGCGCTATCGGTAAATTGGTGGTCAAGGTCGCCGACTGATTGGCCGCACGCTCTTGCAGGAAGCATCGGTAATGCCTATTTTATGACAATATTGATCAAGGGAAAGCCATGACAGACTTTAACGATCGTGAACGCGCGTTTGAAACCAAATTCGCGCGTGATGAAGAAATGGAATTCAGGGTAACTGCGCGGCGTAATCGTCTGCTGGGCCAATGGGCTGCCGAGAAAATGGCGCTGACACCCGAAGAGACCGCTGCCTATGCGAAAGAGGTCGTTGCGGCCGATTTTGAAGAAGCGGGTGACGAGGACGTCATTCGCAAGCTGCTCGGCGATCTGACTTCAGCTGGTGTCGACATTGATGAATCGGCTATCCGTACCGCTCTGACCGAAAAGATGGTTGAAGCTCGGCGTCAGTTTATCGAAGAAGCCAGCTAGCCATATGCCCATGGCAAGCGCAGATATCGAGGCGATGATATTGGCAGCCTTTCCGGACGCTTCGGTTGAAATTACCGATCTGGCCGGGGATGGCGACCATTATGCCGCCAAAGTGACCTCTGCTGCGTTTGCGGGGATGAACCGCGTTAAACAGCATCAGGCGGTTTACGCGGCACTGAAGGGAAAGATGGGCGGTGAACTGCACGCGTTGCAACTCACCACCGCGGTTCCCGACTAGGAGAATATTTATGACCGATGTAAACGAAAAGATCAAAACCGTGGTGAACAGCAATGATGTGGTGCTGTTCATGAAGGGAACCCCATTGTTTCCGCAATGCGGGTTTTCGAGCCGCGCGGTTGCCATTCTCGAGCATCTCGGGGTCGGCTTCGAGTCCTTCGATGTGCTGCAGGACATGGAGGTCCGCCAGGGGATCAAGGATTATTCCGACTGGCCCACGATCCCGCAGCTTTATGTCAAAGGCGAGTTTGTCGGCGGCAGCGATATCATGATGGAAATGTATGAAGCCGGCGAGCTGGGCGAATTGATGGCCGAGAAGAAGGTTGCTCCCGCCGCGGCCTGATCTCCGTCCCGCCCGGGATTGCTGACAAATAAAAAACGGCTCGGTCTAGGAGGACCGGGCCGTTTTTATTTGGGGTAAGTTTCGTCGAAACTTGTAATGAGAGGGGTCAACGAAGACCAGTAAGTCGACCCCCTCATTTACACCTCCTGCAAGGAGGATTTGGGTGTGAAGTGTTAAAGACATGATATTCGTAGCACCGCTCGTGCCACTTTTGAAATATCACGATATATCAGCTATATGGATGGTTTAACCGCTGTTAACGGTTGTAAAATTGTAAGATATTCCGACAGCGAGCCCGATCCCCGTCCGCACCGCTTTTCGACAAACGGCCGATGGTCGTCCACGAACGACATCGCTTTCCGGATTGATTGTTTACATCCGTAGTCATTGAAACTACAGATGTAGTCACTGACGATTCTCAAGGGAGGGACCAATATCGTGACCGAGCGCATTAGCGATGCAGAGCACGCCGTCATGGAAGTCCTGTGGAAACGTGCGCCGATGACCGCAACGGAAGTGGCTGAACAGGTTATCCCCGCGAAGGACTGGTCGCTCCAGACAGTCAAGACCCTCTTGTCCCGCCTGGCTGCGAAAGCCGTGGTCGGCACCGAGCGCGACGGGCGTCGGTTTCTCTATTCTCCGCTGGTGGAACGGGATGACTATCTCACCGGCGTATCACGAAATTTGTGGACCGGCTTTTCGGGGGAAAAGTCACGCCATTGGTTGCGCATCTGGCCGAGGCCGATGAACTGAGCGCCGATGATATCCGCGAAATCGAGGAGCTTTTGAGGGAGTTGAAAAATGAGCGGCGAATTGAACCAGTGGATCTGGGATACCATGTTCTCGATGACCTTGCTGATGGCGCTCGTATTGATCGTCCGCAAGCCGGTCAGCCATTTTTCGGAGCGCGCATTGCTTATCTTCTGTGGATATTGCCGCTGGCCCGTCTGTTCATGCCGACGCTGACGCTGGAGGCACCCGCTGTCACCGAACCGGTTGCCCCATTTGTACCGACGGCGCTGGGATCGGAAATGGTCGCCAGCGTGCCCGCCCAAGCGACCGCGCTCAGCGCGCTGGCATCGCTCGACTGGATGATGATCGGCATCATCATCTGGCTCGGCGGAGCCGGTCTTCTGTTCATCAGCAAACTGGCCGCCTATCTTCAATTTAGGGAGGATATCGTGTCGGACGGAAGGCTGATCGGTCGGCACGAGAATATCAAAATTCTCGAAACCGCAGCGATCAGTGGACCACTGGCTTTCGGCCTGATTGAAAAATATATTGCGGTTCCCACCAATTTCTTCCGCGACTATGCGCCGCGCGAGCGGGAGCTGGCGCTGGAACATGAGATCGCACACCACGAATCAGGCGATCTGGCCGCCAATTTCGTCGGGCTGACGATTCTGTCGCTGCACTGGTTCAACCCGGTCGCCTGGTTTGCCTGGATCGCTTTCCGGCAGGATCAGGAAACCGCATGCGACGCGCGCATCCTGGCGAAGAGCGGTCGCGAAGTCCGGGCTGTTTACGGCCGTACGATCGCAAAGTCTGCTTCCGGTCATCGTCTGGGTCTCGCCAGTCCGCTGAACCAGAAGGACAAGATCAAAGGGCGTCTCAAGATGCTCGGACGATCCGAAAAATCCTCGCTGCGCCGGAAACTGGGCGCTGGACTGGTGGCGGTCGGTACGGTGGTAACCTTGCCGTTGACCGCGACGGTCACCTATGCAGAGTCGGTAGAGGCGGTAGAGCCGCTGGATCTTCCGGAACCTCTGACACCCGCAATTCCCGCTGCGCCGCTCGCGCCGACGGCACCGGAAGCGCCTGCGGCTCCTCTCGCTCCTGCAGCGGATAGCGAGACGGTCAACATCACGATGCTCAATGGGCGCAAAGCTGCCGACCTGTCGAAGGACTATGTGCACAAGATCAAGCATAATGGCAGAACCGTCATCCTGCGTACCGACAAGAAACTGAGCGAAAAAGAAGTGCGCCAGATGGTTGTCGAAGCCGAAAAATCACGGCTGAAGGCAGAGAAGTCTTTGCTCCAGGCAGAACAGTCGCGGACCACGGCTCAGGAATGGCGCATCAAGGCAGATGAATCACGCCGGAAAGCGGAGCAATCCCGGCTTCAGGCAGACGTGTCCCGGGCCAAGGCCGCGGAATGGCGGATCAAAGCCGACAAGGCGCGGCGGGAAGCTGACATCAAGCGGGATCTGGCTGCGGCCGAAAGAGAGATGAAGCAGGAGCTTCGGGAAGCCGAGCAGGAAATGCGCGAAGCCCTGAACGAAGCCGCAGTGGAGCGGAGCGAAGCGATGAAAGAGGCTCGCCGGGCCCAGCAGGAGGCACTGCAGGAGGTGACGCCCGGCGCCCGCCTCACATCGATATTCTACACCAAGGGAAGCACGCGATCTTCCGCCACTGATGTCAAGGTCAAGGGCCCCGATTGCATCGCCATGAACAAGCAGATTGCCATGGGCGGAGCTAATGGACTGGCGACGCAGGCCTGGGCCGTGGTGGCGGGGTGCGGCGGCTTTGAGGTCAAGGTCGACAAGGCCGCGATTCTCGATGCCGCGCTGCAGGGGCTGAAAAAAGAACGGGCCGAGGTCGTGAACTGCAAGGATGACAAGGTCCAGCGCGCCAGGAAGATCGAGGAAATCGACCGCAGCATCAAACAGGTGAAGGCCCAGATGGCGATGATTTAAGCCGGGGAAACCGTTTATAACGGGGCACAAGGGCGGTTCGTTTCACGGGCCGCCCTTTTTCGTGGTTGTTTTATGGCCCGGATATGCCACATCAGAGCCATGGACTTTGACCCTTCAAAATATCCCACCGGCCTGTGCGAGCAGATGGAACCGCTGGTCGCCCGCGTGCTGGCCGGCAATCCCAGCCCCTATACCTATACGGGGACCCAGACCTATATTGTCGGCAACAAGTCCGATCGGGCGGTCATCGATCCCGGCCCTGCCATTGACGGGCATATAGACGCGATATTGGCTGCCGTTGGCGATGCTCGGATCACGGCGATCATGTGCACCCACACCCACCGCGATCACAGCCCTGCCGCCGCGCCGCTTTCAGCCCGTACCGGTGCGCCGATCATTGGTTGCGCGCCGCTGGTGCTGGCAGATGATGGCCCGCGCGCCGACGAGAGTTTCGACAAGGATTATAAGCCCGACCAGGTGCTCGCTGATGGCGAGACGGTGTCCGGAGACGGCTGGACCATCGAGGCGGTGGCGACACCTGGACATACCTCCAATCATCTCTGCCTCGCGGTGCAGGAATCCGGCGCGATGTTTACCGGCGACCATGTCATGGCCTGGTCTACCAGCGTCATCGTGCCGCCCGATGGCGACATGGCCGACTATATGGCGAGCCTGCAGAAGCTTTATGAGCGCGAGGACAAGGTCTATTATCCTGCCCATGGCAAGAAAGTGACCAATCCGCGCCAACTGGTCCGCGGTATGATGGGGCATCGCAAACAGCGCGAGCGACAGATACTGAAACTGCTGGAAGAAGGTCCCGCCGCGATCAGGGATATGGTTCCGCGCATGTACAAGGGGCTGGACCCGCGGCTCAACGGCGCGGCCGGGCAATCGGTGCGGGCGCATCTGATCGACCTCCAGAACAAGGGCCGTGTGGTGGAAACGGGTGACGTCTGGGCGATGGCCGGATGACGGTTGAAACATCACGCCGTTTCTGGGTTCCGGTTGCTGTCACCGGCGTGATATTCATCATATTGGGCGCTCTTGCCTGGCTGCTTTTTGCCCGCGTGGAAAACAGCATCGCGCCCGACCCGGTGTCGATCGCCAATGCCAGCCTGACCAATATGCAGGAGCAGAACCGGCTGACGGTCTTTTCCGCCAGCTATAATGCCACCGTCACCACGACGCTGACCAGGCTTGGCCTCTCGGCCCGCAAGACCCTGATCGTGCCCGGGGCGGTGCGCTACGAACTGGATTTGGCCAAGCTTGGCGCCGATGATGTCCGTTGGGATGCCCGCGACAACACGCTCTATGTCGAGATCCCGGCGATCGAAATCGCCCGGCCCGAGGTCCATATCGAACAAATCCAGACCTATGATGACGGCGGCATATTGATGGCGTTGACCGATGCGGAAGAGGTCCTCGACCAGGCGAACCGAAAGAAGGGCGTCGACGAACTGGCCAAGCAGGCCCAAAATCCGGTTCAGGTGCGGCTTGCCCGGGAAGCCGCGCGCCGGGCGGTGCGGCACAATTTCGCGGTGCCGTTGCAGGCTGCTGGTGTGGAAGCCAAGATTGACGCCTTCTTCCCTTATGAACGCAGCCGCTACAAGGAACGGTGGGACTATTCGCGGCCGATCAGGGAGGTGCTGGCGGAGCAGCAGAAGAAGAGGGAAGAGGCGCAATGAGATTACCGATCA
Organism: Sphingopyxis sp. BSNA05; assembly: GCF_013265645.1. Classification (NCBI taxonomy): domain Bacteria; kingdom Pseudomonadati; phylum Pseudomonadota; class Alphaproteobacteria; order Sphingomonadales; family Sphingopyxidaceae; genus Sphingopyxis; species Sphingopyxis sp. BSNA05. The sequence continues at coordinate 11,853 of NZ_PYIA01000022.1, forward strand.
TGACTGCGACAGCGATGCTGCTGGCCGGACTGGTCTTGCCGGGCTGCGAACGGACTCCGCAGCCGGAACCGCTCTCGGAAACCGCTGGTTTTGCCCTGCCGGAGCCGATCTCCAATAATGCGGTGGCCGTTGCCGACGGACCCGAAGGTCCGACATTGTATAGTTTCAATGGCCTGAAAGCCGGCAAGAGGTGGAAGGACACAAGCAATGCTGCTTATGCCTGCGTGATCGCGTCGGAGTCTTGCAAGACGATTGCTTCGGTGCCGGTGCCGGAAGGGCGACTGGCCAGCGCCGCGGTGACCGTGGCTGGAAAAATCTATATTTTCGGCGGCTATACCGTCGCTCCCAATGGTGACGAGATCTCCACCCCGGAGGTATTTGCTTTCGATCCCGCAACCGGGCGTTACGAACAAAAGGCCGATATGCCCACCCCGGTCGATGATACGCTTGCCGTGCCCTATCAGAACCGGTTTATCTATCTTATTTCGGGTTGGCACAACGAAGGCAATGTCAGCGTCGTGCAGATGTTCGATACGCAGACTGGTGCATGGACCGAGGCGACACCCTTTCCCGGCACGCCGGTCTTCGGCCATAGCGGCGGTATTGCGGGCGACAGCATCATTGTCAGCGACGGGGTCGCTTCGGTTTTTGCCGATGGCAAACGCAAATTTGTGTCGGCGAAGCTGACCTGGCGCGGCGATGTCGACCCGAAAAACCCGACGCAGATTACGTGGCGCGGCGTCGATGCCCATCCCGGTTCAGCGAAATACCGGATGGCGGCGATTGGCGACGAGGCCGGGCAGCGGATCATTTTTGCCGGCGGTGGCGACAATCCCTATAATTATGACGGCATCGGCTATGACGGCGTGCCGGCCAAGCCATCCGGAGGCTTTTTTGCTTATGATCTGAAAAGCGACCGATGGATGGAACTGGGGCGCCTCGCCGAACCGAGCATGGACCATCGCGCGCTCGCGAAGGCTGGCGGGGACTATTATATCTTGGGCGGCATGGATGCGGAGCAGAAGGTCACCGACCGGATTGTCAAATTCCGTATCAGCAATTGATTTCCTTTGGACGGCGACTTGCCCTAAACTAGTCGGGAATCAGAAACTCCGTTCGCCCTGAGCCTGTCGAAGGGCGGCAAGAGCATGTTTCGACAAGCTCGACTGGAACGGAACAGGAAATAGGAAGAGTATAATGGACGCACGTGGTGGAATTGGCGGCAGCTTGGCCGGGGTCGATATTGTCGAGGAGATCAACAAGCTGCGCAAGGAGCGCAACGCGATCATCCTCGCCCATTATTACCAGAAGCCGGAAATCCAGGATATTGCCGATTTTGTCGGTGACTCGCTCGAGTTGTCCAAAATGGCAGCGGAAACCGATGCCGACGTGATTGCCTTCTGTGGCGTGAAATTCATGGCCGAAACCGCGAAAATCCTGTCGCCGGAGAAGATTGTCGTGCTGCCGGACATGGACGCTGGCTGTTCACTGGAAGACAGCTGCCCTCCTGACAAATTCAAGGCTTTCCGCGACGAGCATCCCGATCATATCGCGCTGACCTATATCAACTGCTCGGCCGAGGTGAAGGCGCTCAGCGACATCATCGTCACCAGTTCATCGGCGGAACATATTCTCTCGCAGATCCCGCTCGACCAGAAGATCATATTTGGCCCGGACAAGCATCTCGGCGGCTATATCGCCAAGAAAACCGGCCGCGATATGCTGCTCTGGCCTGGTGTCTGCATCGTCCACGAAGCGTTCAGCGAGACCGAATTGCTCAAGCTGCAGGCCCAGCATCCGGATGCGCCGGTGGCCGCGCATCCCGAATGCCCCGCCTATATTCTCGATCACGCCGACATGGTCGGCTCGACCAGCGCGATCCTGAAATATGCGAAGTCATTCGACGGCGACACGATTATCATCGCCACCGAACCGCATATCATCCACCAGATGGAAAAAGCGGTACCGGAAAAGAATTTCATCGGTGCGCCCGGCGCGGACGGCAACTGCAATTGCAATATCTGCCCCTATATGGCGCTCAACACGATGGAGAAACTCTATGTGGCTCTGCGTGACCTCGAACCACGCATCGAGATGGACGAGGAACTGCGCCTGCAGGCCCGCAAGTCGATCGACCGGATGATGGAAATGGCGAGCGCAACGGTCGGGCAGGGGGACCTGGGGCCGACTGATCTGGCGCATGAGGGGTGAAAGCTCCGTCCGACAGATATGTTGGGTGGAAAAACTCCAATTGCGTTGGTCAGCGTCTGACCAGAGGCAATATAGTGGGGCACACAAAACTTCGGTCAAACTTCTTGAGAATAAATATTCGATCACATTGCCCAAGGATTTTAGAGAATATTTGCTTAAAACTGTGCCGGCCAGCGGTACAGATTTGATGGATGACGATTATTTCGATTGGTGGCCTATTGATCGGATTAAAAATATTCCGGACGAGTATGAGCATAGTATCGGTAATCCTGAAATTGCGAATTCGGGGTCAAAATATTTGTTCTTTGCAGATTATCTGATCTGGTGTTGGGCATGGGCGATTTGTTGTGATGATGGCCCCAACTATGGAAAATAGCTGTGATTGGGGGCAAAAGAGGTTCGTTGCTGATAGTTTCGAGGAGTTTGTCGAAATGTTGCTCACCGATGCTGAAGCTTTGAGCTGATTTAAATTTTGACAAGGCGCGCACGCTAGATTCCCGCCTGCGCGGGAATGACACGGTTGGTCGCGACTAAACCTCATTGTCATCCCCGCGAAGGCGGGGATCCAGTCGGCGCTCTCTGCCGATCCTATCATCCGTTGAGCGTGTCAAAAAGATCATTCCAGTCCGGATTGCACTCCTCGATCAGCCGCAATTTCCAGCCACGGTTCCATTTCTTCAGCGCCTTTTCGCGGGCAATCGCATCGCGGACATCAGCGAACGGTTCGATATGGACCAGTCTGGTGACGCAATATTTTTCGTAAATTCTGCACCCTTGCCGTTCCGGTGGGCGAAGATGCGGGCAGCGAGATTGCTGGTAACGCCGACGTAGAGGGTTCCGTTTCTTTTGCTGGCGAGAATATAGACATGATATGTGCGGGGCATGGCCTGTTCTACCTGGATTCCCGCCTTCGCGGGAATGACAAAGTGGTGGAACGGATTGTCACTTTCGGACAATCGTTGTCCCTTCTCCCGTGAGGGAGAAGGATACGAAGCCTTATCCGCAGGATTAGGCGCAGTTGGATG
>NZ_PYIA01000023.1:0-53924 GCF_013265645.1 Sphingopyxis sp. BSNA05
TTAACGGGCAGCGATCACCAAAGCCGACAAGGCGGGAGACGCCTTTCGATTGATTAGTTTAGGACATCTACTAAACGATCAATATGCTGATTCTGACCTATCTGAAAATGATGTGGCGATTTTCGCCAGCCCGCTCGCTGCTCTTTGCCACTTTATTGTTATTGTCGAGCGTGACCCAGGGCATCGGGCTGGTCCTTCTTGTCCCCCTTTTGGCGGCGCTGCAGAAATCCCAGACCGAGACGTCCGGTGTCGTCGCCATGATCGTCGAGGGGCTGAGCTTTGTCGGCGTTCCGATCACGCTCGTCGGACTTCTGAGTACCTTTCTGGCGCTGAACATTTTGCGCGCATTCATAAGTTACAGCCAGACAATTGTGTCCGAGCGCTTTCGACTGGAACTGCTGGACGACCTGCGCACGCAAAGTTTCAATGCGATGCTTGAAGCACGCTGGGAATGGCTGACCACCCAGAAAAATCCGACATGTCGAATTTGCTGATAACCGAGATCAATCGGATGGGAACCGCCTTGATGTTTTCCGTTCGCTTCATTGTCTCTGCCTTTTCGATCACGGCCTATATCATTGTTGCTGTCAGCCTTTCCCTGCCGCTCACGCTGGCTGCGATGATCTTGGGTGGATGCCTGTTCTTTGCCATGCGGCGCCAGCACAAGCTTGCCCATGATCAGGGAAAGCTGCTGAGCGTTGCCAACCGGCGGGTCCAGCAAACGGTCGAGGAAGGTCTGTCCGGAATCAAGCTGATCAAGATTCTCAGGAGCGAGAGCCGTCAGAGTCAGCTGATGCTGGAAATACGCACCCTGTTGCGCAAACGGTCCTTGCAATTCACCCATTTGAACGCAGCGATGACCGTCATCTTCCAGATATTGGTCGCGCTGGCCATGGTGTTGCTGCTCTATGTCGGAGTTACGTCGTTCGAACTAAGCTTGCCCACGCTGCTCATTCTGGTTCTGATATTTTCGCGGCTCTCTCCGCAGATTCGGGAGATACAAAACCAGATCAACAACATCCTGCATTCCGATTCCGTATTGTCCAACTACACGAATTTGATGCGCGACGCCGGTGCGGCGCACGAAGAAACGCTATCGGAAAATCTGGGCGACAAAATCAAGTTCACCAGGTCCATCAAATTGTCCGGTGTGTCCTTCAGTTACCGCACTCGCGGGATACCGTCGCTGCGTGACATCGACATCGAGATTCCATGCCGGAAAACCACTGCGATAATGGGGACGTCGGGATCGGGCAAATCGACGCTGGCCGATCTGATCATGGGGCTCCTGACTCCCGACGCGGGGACGATCGAAATCGACGGTGTTCTGCTCGATGAAGAAAACCGGCTGAACTGGCGTAAATCCATCGCCTACATGCCGCAGGATGTTTTTCTGTTTCATGACACGATCCGCAACAATCTTCTGTGGGCTGACGAGAATGCCACGGACCAGGAACTGGAAATGGCTTTGAAATTTGCATCCGCGGAGTTCGTTTTCAATCTGCCCGACAAACTCGATACCGTGGTTGGCGATGCCGGGCAGCGCCTGTCAGGTGGTGAAAAACAAAGAATTGCCCTGGCGAGGGCGATCATCCAGAAGCCGGAACTGATCATATTGGACGAGGCCACCAGCGCTCTCGACCTGGAAAATGAAGCCCGTATCCGTGATACGATCGACAAGCTGCATGACGATATCACGGTGATTGTAATCGGTCACCGCCTGCCGACGCTGGAAAATTCCGACCAGTTGATCGTATTGGAAGACGGGCGCGTCAAGGAGTCCGGAAAATGGTCCGAGATCATGGACAGCAGCGGCTAGAAGTCAGGCGAAAATTGCACCGGTGAACTGCGCTTCGGAAGGATATTATCCCTTCCACAACACCCGATAGAGATCGAAGCGCCGGTCCTTGAGATTCTGTACCGCGCCGGATTGCCGGCTGGTCAGCAGGCTGGTCATCGACAGATCGGCAATCGCGATGGTCTCGGTGTTCGGCGCCGTATCTGCCGCGACGCCGTCCCGCGCGAACGGAAAGTCGGATGGCGTCAGGATCGCGCTTTCGGCATAATGAATGTCCATATTCTCGACATTGGGCAGATTGCCGACCACGCCCGACATCACGACATAGCACTGGTTTTCCACCGCGCGCGCCTGACAGCAGTAACGCACGCGCAAATAGCCGCGCCGTTCGTCGGTGCAGAAGGGCACGAACAGGATCATCGCGCCCTGGTCGACCAAATGGCGGGCCAGTTCCGGAAATTCGCTGTCATAGCAAATCATCACGCCGATCGGGCCGCAGTCGGTGGGAATGGCTTCGGCGCCATAGCCGCCCTTGATGTTCCACCAGCGCACTTCGCTGGGCGTCGGATGGAGCTTGTCCTGCGTGTAGACCGCGCCGTTGCGCAGAAACACGTAAGAGATATTGCGGATATCGCCATTTTCCATGCGCGTCGGGTGCGAGCCGCCGATGATGTTGATATGATAGGAAACCGCCAGCTTCTCCATCACTTCCTTGAACCGCTCGGTATATTCGGCGATCTTCTCGATCGCTTGTGCTGGCTCCAGTTTTTCGCCTTCGAGGGAAAGCAATTGCAGCGTGAACAATTCGGGGAATGTCACAAAGTCCGCGCCATAATCGGCGGCGACATCGACGAAATATTCAACCTGCTCTTCAAAATCGGTCTGCGAGGCAATCTTGCGCATCTGGAACTGGACGGTCGCTACGCGCACCGACTGGGGCAGGCGGTCATGCGGGGTCTGAGTCACCAGCTTGGCCTCGGCGGCCAGCGGATTTTCCCAGAACATATGCACCGCGTTGCCGGCGGATGCCTTGTCGCTCGGCATATAGTCCTTCAATATCCCCAGCGGAACAAAGCCCTGATTAAGCTGGAAATTGATCACCGGATCGCGGAACTGTTTGTCAACCACGGCCGCCAGATAGTCCGCCGGATCGGGATATTTGCGTTTGCGCCGCGCATAGCCGGGCAGCGTCCGCCAAAGATGATGCCCTTCAGCCCCAAATGCTGGCAGAGTTCCCGGCGCACCTTGTAGAAGCGCAGTCCGATGCGCAGCCGCCGGTAATCCGGGTCGACGCTGACCTCCATGCCGTAGAGGATCTCGCCATTCGGATCATGCCGGGCAGCAAAACCGCCGCCGGTAATTTCCGCCCAGCTATGCGCTGCACGCGCTGTCTTTTCGGAAATCTGGAATGTCGCGCAATGGCCGACAATCTTGCCTTCATATTCCGCGACCAGCTGGCCGTCGGCGAAATTGTTGATCTGGCCGCGGACTTCCTCGGCGGTGTAGCCTTCGCCCTTGCCGTAAACCTTGCGGGACAGGGCAGAGATCTTGCGGGCATCTTCCAGTTCCGCCATGCGGATGATGAGCTTGGGTTTTTCTGCGGTCATCAGCGCCCATTAGCGGGCTTTTAAATGTTGGGAAACAACTGTTGTACGGGTCTCGCTGAATAGTGCGGTGCGGCGGGCCTCAAAAACCTTGAACCGATCCACCGTCGACCTGAATAGCGGTTCCGGTCATATAGCTTGACGCTTCAGATCCCAGAAAGACCGCCAGATTGGCGATCTCTTCAGGCCGTCCAATCCGCTGCATGGGAATTTGCGCAGCGAGGGCTGCGGAAATTTCCTCTATGCTCTTGCCGGACGCTGCGGATTGCTGTTCGAAAATCTGCGCGATGCGATCCGTCTGGGTGAAGCCCGGGCAAACGGTGTTGACCAGCACATTGTCGGCTGCAACCTGGTTTGCGAGCGTCTTGGCCCAGCCCAATACGGCCATACGAATGCTGTTGGACAGAGTGAGTCCCGGAACAGGCTGCTTCACTCCGGTCGATGAGATATTGATGATCCGCCCCCACTTCTGTGCCTGCATATGGGGCAGCACCAGCCGGGTTGCGCGGATCACGGATTTCAGCGTCAGCTCGACGGCCTTGTCCCAGTCCTCGTCACCCAGATCGACAAACAGTCCGGGCGGTGGGCCACCGGCATTGTTCACCAATATATCGATGCCGCCGAATTCTTGCGTTGCTGCGGCAACGACCCGCTCGATATCGTCCGCTCTGGAGACATCCCCGGTTAGCGTCAGGCAGCCCGGCATCTTTGTCGCAGCAGCGTCGAGCGCTTCCTGTGATCTCCCGCAAATGGTTACATTTGCGCCGCATTTGTGAAATCCGGACGCGGTCGCCAGTCCAATTCCCTTGCTGCCGGCCGTAACCAGCACATTCTTGTTGTCGAGGTTCAGTTCCATGGCAGGAAAGGTGCCGGAAAGAGATGCCGCTGTATACTATCATTGCAGCTAAAGAGGTTGGGCTATCGCGCTCTCGCCAATCGCGATTAGCCGGCCCCGGCACCAGGGCATGCCCTTTTGGTGCTTGCCAGAATTCGCTTCAATCAGGTGTGAAGTGAATTCTGGCATCATCATGGTTGTCTTGACGTTGAGCCAAGCTAGTTGCGCGACGGATATATCCCGACCGTTGCGATGCACCAGCGGATCACCTGGTAGGGTGACTGCTTCTGAACCGTTTGATTTCCTCCCGCATTATTGGTGATAACGGTTCCGGTATCCATGTTCACCGCTGGAGCGCCGGTATGATATATTGTCGCGCTCCCCGTCGTTGCCAGACTGTTGCTGTTGGGGTTCGCGGTGTCGCCCGGCAAATTGCTGGCTCTCATCGTGCCGATATGGTTGTGACTGGGCAAGTTGCCGACATTCAGCGTAAACGTGGTAGCGCCTGCACGACTTCCGAGGGGATAGGTACCGAGCCCTGGCGCATTGCCGTCGCTGATTGGACGTCTTCCGCGCAGATCGGGCAACGCAAATGTTGTTCTTCCATCGCCCCCATAGATGGTGCCCAACAGCGAAAACAGGGCGGTATGTTGGCTGATAGGCAGCAAAGTGCCATTCGCTCCCAGCCAGCCTCGCGGACAAAAATTTCCGGCAAAAGCCGATACCTGTGCAATATATTGGGTGCCAGCCTGAGCGTGAGCCGGCGCGGCGGTTGCCAACGAAATGCCGCCCAGTGCGAACGTGATTGAAATGGTTCTAGTCAATTTCATGAGGAATTTCCTTTCACTCGATAACTGTAAATGAGGGTGTAAAAACCCTCTCTATTAGTTGCGTGAAGGGAATGTGCCTTGCATGGCTACGCACCAGCGCATGACCAGATAGGGAGACACCTTGTTAACCGGGAGACTGCCTCCGCTATTATTGATAACAACGGTTCCGGTGTCCATGTTTACCGCTGGAGCGCCGGTGTGATAGATTGTCGCACTCCCCGTCGTCGCCAGACTATTGTCGTTAGGATTTGCAGTATCGCCTGGCAAATTGCTGGCTCTCATCATGCCGACATGATTGTGGCTCGGCATGGTTGCTGTTGTCAGAGTGAATTGGGTGGAGCCACCTTTTGCACCCTGCACGGGATAGGGTGGCAACCCTGGTCCGTCTCCGAGACTGATCGGTGCGCGGCCACGCAGATCGGGCAACGCGAATGTGGTTCGTCCATCGCCACCATACATCGTGCCCAGTAATGAGAATAATGCAGAATATTGGCTGATGGCAAGCAAAGTGCCGGACGCTTCTCCCCAACCGCGTGGACAGAAATTTCCGCCAAAAAGCATCATTTGGCCGAGTAATGGATCCGCTTGTGCTTGAGCCGGTGTCGAAATTGTAAATGTGGCTGCAATGGCGGCTGCGCTTGCTGCAAATAGTTTCAATCTTTTCATGATTAACCCCTCCGATAGTCTGTTGACAACTGCGCGACCCCCTTTGATGTCACTATAGTAAGTCGGAAGATTCTCCAAATATAGGACATGTATATTTACACTGTGATATATCAGTTTACATAGATATCCAGGAGGTAGCAGAAAAATTTTACTGATTTTTGCGATGTAAATGAGTGTAAATAAAGGGGCTATACTGGGGTGTGTGATTGCCTGAGCGTAAAGGCCTGACGATGATATCCGATTTCCGGTAAACGCGCCCAACAGTGGGCACGCTGACCCCCGCCTGGTGCGTTGCGCGGACAGGATTGAATCAAGGGACGCCGTGTCATCCGGCCATTCACGGCCGGCAATATTTACTCGGTCGCCGCGCTCAACTGACCGCTAAAATAAGTGGCCGCGCTGATGAAATTGCGAACTTCTGCCGCCAGATTGCCCTGGGCCAGACCTTGGTCGGCAATGATGATCCTGGTCAGATAGGGTCGCCCGTCTTCCAGTATTCCACTATTCACGAAGAGATGAGAGCGCTGAAACGGCGGCACAATATTCTGCAAGTCGACCTTCTGGCCATCCAGACTCCAGCTGGTTAGCAATTGCAACGCCCTGCACTGCAAGGGTTCCTGTTGGTCACATTGACGAAAGTGCAGGGTGAACTGCAGGCCATTTGGCGCAAAGGCAGTGATGATCATCTCGCCCGTGGGCGTTATGCTGGCCATATGATTGCCGGTGACGGTTTTCAGCGTAGGATCAATCGTATCCGCATTGAAATGAGGGATGATTTTCGCGGGATCGATGGTTTCGTCCGGCAACGGTTGTGCGGCTAGCGGGCTCATATTGGCAATGCCGAATGCCAATATTGTCGAAATAAGGATTTTCCGCATGCAAATTTCCATTCTTCCTTGCCAACCGATATAGTGGTTCAAGGCGGATCCTAGTGCGTCGATCGCACGAAGGGAATAGGGCTGGTGAACTGTTTCCAGTTGCCGGAAGGGATCTACTATAGGGCCCTATAATATATGTTGGCTGGAGTGGGCGTCGGGGCAGCTATATTGCCAATATATAAATGTTTCACAAAACAGGCCGCGCTTGTGCCTGAAAAAGGGCGTTGCGCACCATGGCCGGCGCAGCGGAGACGGCAGTCTTTGTCTTCAGACACCGCAGTTGTTTGTGCCGATCAAGCCAAGTCGCCGGTTCCGGTTGAAGTGCTCAACCGGTCAGGGTCCAGTCGCGCAGTGAAGATTTTAGAGTGTCGAACATGACCGGCTTGGCGATATGGCCCTGCATGCCGGCCTGCATGCAGCGTGCGATATCTTCAGGATATGCGTTTGCCGTTATCGCCAAAATCGGCAATTCCTCTTTCGGATAGCCTTTCTGGCGAATGGATTCGGTTGCTTCATATCCGTCCATAACGGGCATTTGCACATCCATGAGCACGAGATTAAATGGCCTGTTTTCTTCTGCGGCGGCTTCCACCTTCGCTATGGCATCCGCGCCATTGACCGCCAGCACCGGCTGATATCCGAGCTTCTTGATCATTTCTGCGATCAGGATCTGGTTGATATCATGGTCTTCGGCGATGAGAATCTTTCCGTTGCCAACTGGAGCAACGGGGGAGTCGTCCGGATCATTTGTAGCGGTCATCGGTTGTTTTCCTTTTGATTTTCCCGTCCCGGCAGAGGAGGCTGCCTCTGTTCCCGCGGGAAACTGGACGGTAAAGGTCGTGCCTGCTCCTTCGTTACTGTCGACAGTAATCGTGCCCCCCATGATCGAAGCCAATTGTCTGCTGATCGTCAGGCCTAGGCCGCTCCCGCCAAATATCGACGATGTTTGAGGAGACGCCTGTTCGAACGGCGAGAAATAGCCTCGAGGCGATTGGATGGGATACCGATTCCGGTATCCCTGACCATGACCTGCATTTCCATCTTGTCGGCGGCGGCCTGTTTGGCCGTGGCGGACACCGAGACCGAACCGCTGCTGGTGAATTTGACGGCGTTGCGAGAATATTCAATATGATCTGACGCAAATGATTGGCGTCCGCCAACACCATTTCCGGTACATGATCATCAATTTCCAGCTTGAGATCGAGCTTCTTCTGGTCGGCAATCGGGGCCATCAGATGGACACAGCTCTGCAGCACATGCTGTGTCGACATTGGCGCAATATTGCTTTTTCCCGACCAGCCTCGACTTTCGAGATGTCGAGAATATCATTCAGCAGCCGCATCATGGCGTTGCCGGAATCCAAGATCATCTGCGCGTGATTTTTTCTTCTTCAGGGAGGTCGGCGTCGAGCAGCAGCTGGGTAAATCCCAGGACACCATTCATCGGGGTCCGGATTTCGTGGCTCATATTGGCAAGAAAGCGGGTTTTGGCATCGGCCGCTTCCTCGGCACCGACACGGGCGGCGATCAGTTTCTGTTCCATCTGCTTGCGAGCGGTTATGTCCCGGATGCTTCCGACGATGCCAAGGAAGCTGCCATCCTTTTCAGCCAGCCTGGAAAAGCTCAACTCTACGGCCAGGACGTCGCCGCTTGCATTGGCGATGGAGCCTTCGAAGCGGGCTCGCTGGATAGCTCCGCACCGGACCGGCCCGAGCTGCGTTTTCAAAGCCTCGAAATCCTCGGCTGCGAAGATCTCTCCCATGTCCCGTCCCAGACACTCTTCGGTCGGCAGACCCGTCAGCTTCTGCCACGCGGGATTGAGAAACAGCCATTGCAGGTCGCTGTTCGTCCGGAAAAGAACCTCGTTCATATTTTCCAGCATGGAATTGGAAACTTCGCGGTGGATACTGAGCGAGCGTCGGATGGACGCCTTCTCGGTCAGCATCGCCGCCGTGGGCATGCCAACTGCAAAGCAGCTCAGCAGAAAAAATTGCAGGATGAACAGTTTTGCGGTCAGGGAAAGATCGACCGAGTAAAAGGGGCCGGTCTCGAACGCCGCACCGATCACCACCACGATGGCGATCAGGACTATGGAAACCGAGGTGCCGGGTGTCCCCAGTCTGAAGGCATTGAGCAGTACCAGCGGCGCGACAAGAAAAAAGACGGGAAAACTGAGAACCCAGAAAATCGTCGCTGCGGCAATCAATGTGAATGACTGAATTGCGAGCCACTCCCATCGGTTGGCGCTGAACACCCAAATGTTTCGCGAACCATTGGACCGGTCCGCTCGCTTGAACGCGTCTATGGCCACCATGATCGCCGGGCTAAGCAAGATCATGCCGAGACCGTCGGTCGTGGTCCATTGGAGCCAGGACATAAGAAAACTTTGCCAAGTTCCCGAGGCAAACATCAGCCCGGCAAGGAAGCCGGAGGCGAGCGGGGCGACAAGTCCGCCAATCAGGCAGAATTTGCCCAGATCCCAGATCCGTTGCATGTTCGGTCTGGTCGCCCCCAGCTTTTGCATGAGAAACCAGATCAGGATGATTTCGAACTGGTTGATCGCGGCCAGTGCTGTTGCGTTCAAAACTGTATCGCCGGCTAGCAGATTGGCTGCAATATTCGCCAGAAACGCGCCCGCGAGATAATAGGGAACATGCCGTTTTGCCGACCGCAATATGACGGCTACCAGAACGGCATTGGCCAGCCAGACGACCGCAATGCGGCCTTCGTCCTGTGTCAGCATGATGCCACCCCAGGCCAGAAGACCGAACATCGCCGAGACCAGGATGATCGTTGCCACTGACGGGAAGCGTCGGAGTTGGGCTAGCCGGCCTGTCATCGGCAGCCGCGAGATATTTGTTTGTCCATCTTTGCGTAAACGGAGCAAAACCCGATTAACTAAGAAAAAACTCGAAGGTGGCCCGAATTCTTGCTCTGCCAGCCGTGAAGGCGAGGTCTCTAGAGCATGGGCCGGCCGTTATGGGCGAGGTCGACTCACCTGTCTGTCCCGTCGCCGCGCTGACGGATGGGTGGGGGTGATCCGTTCGATGGCTGTCTTCGCGAGATCATCCCGCAGCCTCCAGATTTAGCGGTTGTCCCAGTTTGCGAATTGCTGATTGCCGACAAAAGCGACTTCCTGAACACCGGCTCGCTTGATCATGGCCACCAGCTGGTCAAACCGTTCGTACCGGGCCCGGGCATCACTTTCGAAATGTAGCTGCGGCCCTGCCGGATTCTTTGCCATCATTTCCAGCCGGCCGCGCAACCGGTCACTGTCCATCGGTATGCCGTTCCATATGGCCGTGCCGGCAGAGTCGAGAAATAATTTGTTGGCCTCGGAAGTGCTGGATCCCGCAGTCCCGCCCGGCAAGTCTACAGCTACATGGTGGGTGACTGCCGGGATTGATAGCATCATCATCACCAGTAAAACGAGCAATACATCGATCAACGGCGTGATGTTGAGCTCGGCGAACGGCCTGTCCGCAGCGGTGGCTGATTTTTGGCGAAGAAAGTGCTTCCTGCTGCTCATTAGTTCTCTCCTGATTAATGATACGATATAACATATAGCATAACGTCGGGCAGATTTCAAAAAGCCGCTTGCCTTATTGGCCGAATGGGCCAAAAATGGCCAGCATGTCAGGGGAATTGGAAGCCATGGGAACCGCCATCGAAGGCGGCTTGATCGCCAAGGCGGTGGAGGATGAAAAAACCGGTGCATCGGGGGGCAAGGGCGGAACATGCCTTAACTGCAACGCGCTTGTAACCAGTCATTATTGCCCGGATTGTGGCCAGCCCCTGCATGTCCACCGTTCGATCGGTGCCTTTTGGCACGATATATTGCACGGCGTGCTGCATTTTGAGGGGAAATTCTGGCGGACATTGCCGTTGCTGGTCTGGAAGCCGGGTGATCTGACGCGTCGCTACGTACAAGGCGAACGCGCCAAATTCATCTCTCCGATGGCCCTGTTCCTCTTTTCCGTTTTCATGATGTTTGCGGTGTTTTCATTTATAGAAAATCCATTTTCCACTGAAGGCGATGGTAGCGAGAATGTCGGATTCAACAGTACGGTTACTGCCGAGTCTCAAGAACTTGAAGAGCGTTTGCAGGACAAGATCAAAGAGCTGGAAACGACAGCAGAAGAAGACAAGGCTGAAGTGCGGGAACAAATTCTCGACTTGAAACGCGACCGCAATGTCCTGGCGACCATGACGATGAGCGAGCTTCCCTATCCGGAAGCCGGAATGGGTGAGAATGGCGTGGGGATCGGTAATTTTGGCCTCGACGATGCACCAGTTGCAGACAGCCAAGCCGGTGCGGATGGAGAGGACATGGCTAGCGGCAATGGCAACCAGGTTGAGATCTGGGACGATTTCAAGGATAGTTCGATTGGCAAGATGCTGAAGGGAGGTCTCGAACGTGCTACCGAAAACCCCTCCCTGCTTCTCTACAAACTGAAAGCCAATGGCTATAAATTTGCCTGGCTCCTAATTCCGATTTCAATCCCTTTCGTGTGGCTGACACTGATCGGACGACGCGGTCTTCACTTTTATGACCACGCGGTTTTCGCGACCTATTCCATCGCCTTCATGTCTCTGTTGTTCGTGACCTGCGCCATATTGGCCGCCATCGGGGCTCCCGCGTCCGTCTGGGGGACCTTGCTGATATTCTATCCGCCTTTCCACATCTATCGGCAACTCAGGCATGCGTACAAGATGTCCCGCCCTGAAGCTCTGTTCCGGGTGTCGTTCCTGCTGATTTTCACTGTCATCAGTCTGACGCTATTTTTCGTTATTTTGCTGGCTCTAGGCATTTTGGGATAAAATCATGACCATGAATATCGATCGCCGCCAGTTGATGGCGCTGGGAACTTTTGGCCTTGGGGCGCTCAGCGTGCCGGCCTCGGCATCGCTGATAGGCGGAAAGGGATTTACACATGGCGTCGCCAGCGGTGAACCGGGACAGGATTCCGTGCTGCTATGGACGCGCTATGTCGGCAACGGAGACGCAAGGCTGACCGCGGAGATATCCGACAATGCCGATTTCACCGGCGCAAAAATGGTCGGCGAAGTGCAGGCAAAAGCCGAAAGGGACTTTACCGCCAAGATCACGGTGCAGGGATTGACCCCCGATAAATGGTATTTTTCCGCTTCGTCGGGCCGGACGGCTCCAAATCGGTCATCGGCCGGACCCGCACCTTGCCGCAGGGACCGGTCAAGAATTTCAATTTCGGCGTTGTCGGATGTTCCAACATGCCGTTCGGCTATTTCAACGCCTATGCCCATGCCGCGCAAAATAAAGATCTCGACCTGATCATTCACACCGGCGATTATCTTTACGAATATCCGATCGGCACCTATCCTTCCACGGAGGAGGCGCTGGCCGGCCGGAAAATCGATCCCGCCCACGAGATGGTCCAGCTCGCCGATTACCGGCTCCGCTATGCCGCCTATCGCAGCGATCCCGACCTGCAGCGCATCCATCAGGTTTTGCCGATGATACCGTCATGGGATGACCATGAATTTGCCAACGACGCCTATAAGGATGGCGCGCAGAACCATGATCCGAGCGAAGGGGACTGGGAAGTACGCAAGCGCGTTGCCGAGCGAGTCTATCGGGAGTGGATGCCGGTTCGAGATATGGAGTTCGGTAGCCCTCGCTGGCGCGAATATCAGATCGGCGATCTGGCGACCCTGTTCTTTACAGAGAGCCGGATTGGCGGACGCGACGAGCCGGTGGACCTGGCCGAAGCAATCAAGGGGCAGAAAGATGTCGCCGCGGCGCTCAAGGCGTTTCGCGACGATGTCTGGCAGGACCCGGACCGCTCGATGCTGGGCGATGTCCAAGAACAATGGTTCGCGGATGCGCTGCTAAAATCCAAGGCCTCTGGTACGAAGTGGCAAGTCTGGTCGCAGCAATGCGTCATGGGCGAACTGGTGCTGCCGCAAGATGCCAAAAACTGGGTGCCGGAAGATGCGCCGCCGATCGCGCAGGCACGCGTCGCGGTGGGCGCACTAGCCGCCCAGATTGGACTGCCGATCAATTTCGACAGCTGGGACGGCTATCCGCAGGCCCGCACCCGCTCGTTGGTCGCCGCGCAACAGGCCGATGCCGACTTGATCGTCCTGTCGGGCGACAGTCACAATGCCTGGGCTTTTGACCTGGGGACACAAGATGGCGCTGCGGGCGTGGAATTCGCCGGACATAGTGTCAGTTCACCGGGCTTCGAAGCCTATACCAAAGGCGTCAATCCTGACCTGGTGGCCAAGGCTGTGGTGGGGGCAAACAAGCAGCTGCAATGGGCCGACACCGAGCATCGCGGCTATATGAGCGTGGCGCTCACCCCCGACAAAGCAACTTCGACCTGGCATTTCCTCGATACGATCCGGAAGAAGTCCATCGCGCTGAGGGGAAGCAGAAGCCAGACGGTGCTCCGCGGGGCTCGCACGATAGCGTCCTGAAGCCCGTTCTAGTAGGCCGGATTGTGCCGGTTCAGAAATGCTTCGAGCTTATCCAGCCAATCCTTCTCGTTTTCGGAATCCGAAAAGCCGTGTCCTTCGCTTTCGTAAATAATATATTCTGCGTCCTTTCCGGCCTTCTCGAGTTCTGACCGGTAAAATTTGAACTGGCTGAAAGGGACGGTACTGTCTTTCTTTCCGTGGGCGAGCA
Source organism: Sphingopyxis sp. BSNA05 (assembly GCF_013265645.1). Classification (NCBI taxonomy): domain Bacteria; kingdom Pseudomonadati; phylum Pseudomonadota; class Alphaproteobacteria; order Sphingomonadales; family Sphingopyxidaceae; genus Sphingopyxis; species Sphingopyxis sp. BSNA05. The sequence continues at coordinate 13,278 of NZ_PYIA01000023.1, forward strand.
GGATCGGGCGCTCCAGTTGCGCAGCAAGCCGGGCAGGGGAAACCGTGTCGAGATCAAATTCTTCATCTCCCCGTATTTCGTCTTGCCATTCCCTTTTATACCGGCTTCTCAAAAAGCGACCGTCATAACTGAGCTGTTTGTCCCAGTCAGTAACCCCGGCGAAGCTGGCAGCGCAGCGATAGCGCTCGGGATTTCGTGTGACGCCCCATATGGCCGCGTAACCGCCATAGGAGCCCCCGACGATGCAGACCCGGTCCGGATCAACAATGCCGCGGCCAACCAGCCAATCCATCCCGTCGTCGAGATCGTCCTGCATCGCGCGGCCGATTTCCCCCGAGCCTTTTTTGTAGAAAGCCTCCCCATAGCTGTCGGAACCCCGATAATTGGGTTGCAACACGGCATATCCGCGATTGGCAAGAAACTGTACTTCGGTGTTGTAGTCCAGCGTGTCCCGAACGCGAAAGGACCACCGTGCGGAAGGATGACGAGCGGCAAATTTTCGGCGGGACGGTTTTGGGCAGCGTGAGATAGGCCGGAATCGTGGTGCCGTCACGGGCATCATATTTTACATATTCCGTTCTGGACAGTTTCTCGGTGTCCAGCTTGTCGTTCAGGCTGGCAAACCATGCGAGTTTTTTGAGCTCGGGTTCGTAGAGATAATAGCTGCCCGGATCGGTAGAGGACGTCACATAGACGATCATGCGTTTGCCGTCGCGGCTTTTGGACTGGATCCACGCTTCCTGTCCCGGCAGGGCGGCATCCAGCTTCTGCTGATGTTCTGCAAGTTCGTCGTCAAACCATTTTACCCGGTCCCGGGAATCGGTAAAATAGACCGATTCCAGTGCGGTCCCGCTATCGTTGAGGTTGAACCCGGTAATGTCATTCTCGTCATGGCCAAATACCATTTCTCCAACTTCGCGGGTCAGATAGTTGAACTTGTAAAGCGCGAAGCGTCCCGTTTTCTCGTTGGACAGGATGTAACCTTCATCGGCTTCGGAAACGATATCTGTGATATCCAGCAGGGCTTCTTCCAGATCGTCCTTTTCCCTTATTTTCCCGATTTGCCTGAATTTCTCTCCGGCCGTCTTGCGATAGTAGATTTTCAAGGTGCCGCCGATCTGGCTCAGCCCCATTCTCACAACGCCGCTATTGTCGGCAATCCAGGTCCAAATCTGTGATTGCCTGCGGACCACACGCGTGGTTTCATTATTGGCGAGTTCGACACGATATACGGCGGGATAATCGAAAATGGACCGCTGCATGGAAAGCAGGATATATGTGCCGGTGGGATCGACATAGAGAACATTGTCCCCATCATATCCCTGCGTTTTCCGGCCCAGTGTAATGGAAACGCCGCTGCTCACATCCGTGACATACAGCCCCGTGTGCCTGCGCTGGCACGTGACGTGTCGACGACGGCAGACACGCCGAACAATATCTTGTTGTTGCCGGCCCACCGATACCAGCGAAGATCGACATTTTCGGGAATGGCTATGCGTTTCTTGGCATCACCATATAATACCGCAACGGTGAGATAGGATTTGCCGCCCAGTTGCTGCCGGTATACGACGCGCTCGCCGTCAGGAGATATTTTTGGATTACCGAAATGGCCCGGTTTCGCGAAAATTTTTGTCTCGATAATATCGGCGGATTGGGGCATTTTATTCGCCTGGTCTACAGTGGCAGTATCGTCCCGAGCCTGGGCCGCTGTAGTAAAAAGGCTGAAAATTACGATTGCTCTGACCACCTTAACAATAGGCAGTCCAGTTACACCCATTCTATTCATTCATCCCCCGCCCCGCAATATTCTCTGGCTCTCTTGAATAATCACCGGGGGCGCAGAAATAAACCCGCAAACTGAAAGTCTTGATGGATAAACAATTGTTGGGAACCTGGGTGGGGAGGGATGCTCCATTCCCGTGACGCGATTTTGTCTTTATCCAACGCCATGTCCGTTGCGCACAATTCCCACCGACTAGCACTCGACATTCGCGTGAAAATTACGCAAAGCGGGGGCCCTGTAATATTTAACGCAAGAAACGATCAATAATGTCCGAAGAGTTTTACCGCATCAAGCGACTGCCACCCTATGTGATTGCCGAAGTCAATAACATGCGGGCAGCGGCGCGAGCGGCCGGTGAGGATATTATCGATCTCGGCATGGGCAATCCCGACCTGCCGCCACCGCAGCATGTCATCGACAAGCTTTGCGAAGTTGCGCAAAAGCCCGACGCGCACGGCTATTCGGCCTCGAAGGGTATTCCGGGTTTGCGCAAGGCACAGGCCAATTATTATGGCCGCCGCTTTGGCGTGGATCTCGATCCCGAAACCGAAGTCGTGGTGACGCTGGGGTCGAAGGAGGGCCTGGCCAGTCTGGCAACGGCGATAACCGCGCCGGGCGACTGTATCCTTGCTCCCAACCCGAGCTACCCGATCCATACATTCGGCTTTATCATCGCCGGTGCGACCATTCGCAGCGTGCCGACCACGCCCGACGAACATTATTGGGAATCGCTGGAACGGGCGATGGCCTTTACCGTGCCACGGCCCACTTTGCTGGTGGTCAATTATCCTTCCAATCCGACCGCGGAAGTCGTTGATCTCGCGTTCTACGAGCGGCTGGTGGCCTGGGCGAAGGAAAACAAGGTTTGGCTTCTCTCCGACCTGGCCTATTCCGAACTTTATTATGATGGCAACCCGACGCCTTCGATATTGCAGGTGCCGGGCGCGAAAGATGTCGCGGTGGAATTCACCTCGCTCAGCAAGACCTATTCGATGGCCGGCTGGCGGGTCGGTTTCGCGGTCGGGAACCAGACACTGATCAGTGCGCTAAGCCGGGTCAAAAGCTATATAGACTATGGCAGTTTCACGCCGATCCAGGCGGCGGCTTGCGCGGCGCTCAACGGTCCTCAGGATCAGGTCGCGCAAAATCGCGAACTCTATCACAAGCGTCGCGATGTGCTGGTGGAAAGCTTTGGCCGGGCGGGCTGGGAGATTCCGCCACCCGCCGCTTCGATGTTCGCCTGGGCTCCCTTGCCGCCGCAACTGGCGCATATGGGCAGCCTCGAATTTTCCAAGCAGCTGCTGACCGAAGCCGGTGTCGCGGTAGCGCCCGGCGTCGGCTATGGCGAGGATGGCGAGGGGTTTGTCCGTATCGCGATGGTCGAAAACGAGCAGCGCATTCGTCAGGCCGCGCGCAATGTGAAGAAATATTTGCAGAAAATGGGTGTCAATACGCCGGGGCAAAGCGAAGCGATTTGATGGCGCATCCGGCGACTGGCAGGCGTGAATTTGCGCTGGGAATGATCTTGTGATCGACCTCTATTTTGCGCCAACACCCAATGGCTGGAAGATTTCGGTCATGCTCGAGGAGGCCGGACTCGACTATAATCTCAAATGGGTGAATATCGGGGCAGGCGAGCAATTCGAACCGGATTTTCTCGCGATCAGTCCGAACAACCGGATTCCCGCGATCGTCGATCATGATCCGGCGGATGGCGGCGAACCCGTGAGCGTTTTCGAGACCGGTGCGATCCTGCTTTATCTGGCGGACAAGGCGGAAGATTTTCTGCCGCATGATCTGCGCGGACAGATTGCTGCGACCGAATGGCTGATGTGGCAGATGGGTGGGCTGGGGCCGATGATGGGCCAGCATGGCCATTTCAAACTCTATGCACCGGAACGGATCGAATATGCGACCGAGCGCTATCGCAACGAAGTGCTGCGACTGTTTGGCGTGATGGACCGGCGTCTGGCGGACCATGACTATCTCGCGGGCGAAGATTACAGCATCGCCGACATGTCCTGCTTCCCCTGGGTGCAGACTTACAAGCGTCAGGAAATCAACCTCGATGACTTCGCTCATGTGAAGCGCTGGTATGAGACGCTCAAACAGCGCGAAGGTCTGCGCCGCGGGATGGCGGTCGGCCGGGACAAGATCAATCGCAATCCGCAGGATGATGCGCAGACGCGCAAAACCTTGTTCGGGCTGGAGGAATAGGTCGATCGCGCTGTGCTCCGCACCTGATGCGGAGCTCTCGATGCAATGCGCTGGCCGTCAAGGTTCCGCGTGAAGTGCGGAACACGAGTGATAAAAGGAACTGATATATGAAAACAGTCGATTTCTATTTCGATCTTTCCTCGCCATGGACATGCCTCGCCTTCCACAATATTCAACCGATCATCAATGAGAATGGCGCATCAATTGTCTGGAAACCGTTTCTTGTCGGTGGCGTGTTCAATGCGGTCAATCAGGACGTCTATGCCGCACGGGAAAACCCCGACAATCGCAAATTCGTCCACAGTTTTCGAGTGCTCAAGGACTGGGCAAAGCTGGCCGGACTGCCAATGAATTTTCCGAGCGAGCACCATCCGGTCAAGTCGGTCCATGCCATGCGGCTCTGTTGTGCGCTGGAGGAGGACCAGGCGGCGCTGCACAAGTTCGCGACCGCCGCATTCAACGCTTATTATGGTGACCAGCGCAATCTCGATGATCCGGCAGTGTTGATCGCGATCGCCGACGAGGCCGGCCTGGACGGTGCTGCACTGGCGGCGCGGACGCAAGAGCAGGAGATCAAGGACCGGCTGCGCGCCAATACCGAAGAGGCCATTGCCCGTGGCGCTTATGGTTCGCCGAGCATTTTCGTGCCTTTTGGCGAGGGCGAAAGAATGTATTTTGGCAATGACCAGTTGCCGCTGATTAATTGGGCGATTAAACAGGGCTCAATATAGCAACGAGTCTTGATTTCCATTCGTGTCGAGCGCAGTCGAGACACGATGGGAATATCAGGCTGCCCGACTTCGCTCCAAGCGATCGGGGAAGAGCAAAGGATGAAATATGTCAGAACGCGTCACCATCACCGTCAAAGATCATATCGCCGATGTCCGGTTCAACCGCCCCGACAAGATGAACGCGCTCGATGCGGCACAGATCGATGCGATCGTCGAAGCCGGTGAAAAGCTGGCGGCGATGGACGGCATAAGAGCCATTGTCCTGTCCGGCGAAGGCAAGGCCTTTTGCGCGGGCCTCGATATGGGTAGTTTTGCCGCATCCGCGGCCTCGGCTTCGGAAGAGAAGAGCGACGGTGAAAAATCGCCCCTCGCCAACACGCTGACCGACCGAACCTTCGGCAATGCCAATAAATATCAGCATATCGTGCTGCTCTGGCGGCGGCTGAAAGCGCCGGTTATTGCCGCGATCCATGGGCCGTGCATTGGCGGCGGGCTGCAATTTGCCAGCGCTGCCGACATCCGCGTGGTCGCACCGGACGCGAAAATGTCGATCATGGAAATGCGCTGGGGGCTGATCCCGGATATGGGCAGCTACACGACCTGGCGCAGCTTTGTGCGCGACGATATCCTGCGCGAGCTGACCTATACCAACCGCATCTTTACCGGCGAGGAAGGAAAGGAACTGGGCTTTGTCACCCATCTGTCGGATGACCCGCACGCCAAGGCCATGGAAATTGCCGCCGAGATCGCCAGCAAGCATCCGCAGGCCGTACAGATTGCCAAAGACCTGATCAACAAGCTGCCCGATATGAACGAGGACGAGATATTGATGGCGGAATCCGTCGGGCAGGACAAGGTCGCCCGTACGCCCAATCAGGTGGAAGCGGTTATGGCCTTCATGCAGAAACGCGCGGCGAATTTCACCGACTGATTTGCATGTTGCCGTTCGTCCTGAGCCTGTCGAAGGATCTCTCAAGAGTACATCGGCAGTTCGACGAGCTTGGTGCAAACGTCCCGTACCGGGAAGATACTAACCGGTGGTTCGCATTTTCTCCAGTTCCGCGACGACCTCTGCCCGCAGCGGCCGGCCCTCGCCGTCGGTGCGGCAGACGATGACGGACTCGCAGGTGGCGATGCACTGGCCGTTCTGGAACATCGCCTGCGCGATGACATAGCTAGAACGCCCGATCTTGCTGACGCCCGAACTGATCTCGACATCGTCGGGGAACTGCCCTTCGCGGAGATAGTTGATCGTCACGGCCGCGACCATGCTCCGCTCGTTCCTCGGCCGGTCCGCCCAGGGGCGCAAGGACCGGTTGAACCGCACACGGGCATTTTCGAACATGGTTGCAAAGGCGACATTGTTGAGGTGCCGGTTGGGGTCGATATCCTGAAAGCGGGTCTGGGTAACCAGCGACACGGGATAGTTGGCAGGATCAAGCTGCCAGGGCTGAGGTCGGGTCATAACGGCTTAGCTCATTTTCGCGACAAGGTCTTTTTGCAGCGTTTTGCAGACATGAATATACAGGGCGCCAGCGACGAAGAATATACCGACGATATAGATCATCGACCAGCGCAGTCCTTCCGCGCTGGCGGTCAGGCATGCGTCAGCCTTGGCGGCACCGAGGGTGGCGATCAGTTCTTCCGGTTTGCCCTTGCATATCTGTCCGGTCAACTCGGCAGCAAACTGCGATGCCGCAAGATCGGCATTCATCAGCAGGTCGCTGGCGATGCCCATGACGAGTGGGCCGCAGCCATAGCCGATAAGATTGACGATGAAGAGGAACAGGGCAACGGCGGTTGCTCTGGATTGCGGGCTCGCGACGCCCTGGCAGATGGTATATTGCGCGCCGAGATAGCCATAATGAAGGACCGCAGCAAACAGCAACGCTGTCAGCGCGAAGGGCACGCTTCCGGTGGTGAAGCCGATCCAGTATAGCGGAACGCAGATGATCAGCATGACACCCGGCAACCATGCCACGACATTGGGATAGCGACCGCTCAGCTTCTCGGTCAGATAACCGGTGAAAAAGGCGCCGAAGGATGCGGCGAGCCCCAACGGGACGGCTATCTGCAGGGTTACTTCCGAAATCGACATTTCATGCACGCGCTGGAAGAAAGCGACCTGGAAGTTGCTGACCCCATAGCCAACAAAAGCGACAAGGGCAGCCGCGATCATATTGATCCAGAAGCTGCGTTTGCCCGATAGCTCCTGTACCGTCTCGGTGATGCCCATTTTTGGGGTTTGGTTGCGGTCGGCGGATCGGCATAGCCGCGCGGTGGCTCCTCTACGGTAAACAGGAAAATCAGGCCGAAAAGGACGCCTGGTACACCGAGCGCCAGAAACGCCTCGCGCCAGGAAAATAATTCGGTGATCGGTCCGCCGAAGGCATTGGCCAGAACGCCGCCCAATGTAATACCCATGGTGTAGATCGCGATTGCCCGCGCGCGGCTGCGCGGCGGAAAATAGTCGGAGATGATCGAGTTGGCGGCAGGCGTCAGACCTGCTTCCCCGATGCCGACGCCGATACGGAATACAAGCAGGGCGATGAAACTACCCGCAATCCCGCACAATGCGGTCATCAACGACCAGAGGATCACACTGGCGGCGATGATCTTGACGCGGTTCATTCGCTCGGCAAGCCGGGCAATCGGTATCCCCATGACCGTGTACATCAGGCAAAGCCGAAGCCGGATAGCAAACCGAATTGCCAGTCCTGCAATTTAAATTCTTCGATGATCGGCTGAGCGACGACACCGATCAATATGCGATCGATAAAGTTCAGCGTGTAGAGGAGCATCAACGAGATGATAACATAATTGCGATATCCGTCGGATCGATATGCCAGCCCGGTATTCGTCAGGGGCGCTGCCTGTGTAGCGTTCATGCTCTCTCCATCGTTTTTTGTTTGATGGCCTGAACCCGTGGTCAAGTCCAGCATAGTTTGGACTTCAAAGGCAGTTCCGCGAAGTCGGAAGTCTCTCCGGACTCGAGCGTCTGGGTGGCATTCCAATAATAATTCAAAATTATCGAACTATCTGGTAATGGTCATTCAGAAAACCATGGAGCTAATTGAAAAATTAGGGGGCCTCAATGGCAATTGGGTGGTCATTTTCGACTTTATCTGAACAAGATCGATCGGGTTCTAATTCCGATATGAAAGTTCCCGCTATCCCGCATTACCGATTCGACAGGTTCTCCTTGCAATGGGGTTAAGCAATATTGACCGGTTGAACGACGGGCAGCGCGACTGCTTGCGACTGGTGCTGGCACATCTCAATTCGAAGGAAATTGCACGCGAACTGGGCGTGTCCCCGCATACGGTGGATCAGAGATTGCGCACGGCCATGCGAATTTTGAACGTGCAGTCGCGTTTCGAGGCGGCGCGGAAATTCGCAGCCGAAAATCAGCAACAGTCGTATCAACCATTGATATATCAATCGTCGACCGTTGAGCTCGCCGGTCAAACCAGCGAACAGGGATCGTCATCCGGGAGACCCAAGGACAGAAAACCGGCGGAACGGATGATGGTGCGAATGCGGATAGCGGCAGCGCCATCGTGGCTTTGGAGCAAGCCGAAATCCCGCGCCGGCCGCTTCCCCTTCCACGTTTCCGTGGTGAGAAAAACCGACTTGCTACGGTCGAGCGGTTGGGATGGATATTGGCCATTGCGATTGGATCCGCCTTATCTTTTGGCGGTTTGGTCGCAGGACTGGAAGCGCTTTCCCGGCTCAACGGATAAGCGGCACCCCCCTCCGGCCAACGCATTCGCCCGATGACGATTTCGCACGAATACACGTGTGATCTTGCAGCCTGAGGAAAGGAACGATGATGCTAAAACAACGACGAGACGCAGCCGAGAATTTGGCGAAAAGACTCTTTGCAGCGGAACAGGCCATCGACGACGCAATATGCAGAGTGTCTGATCTGGCCGGATATATGCCGGTTGCACGGACGAACGCCGGTCTCTCGGCTGTTGTCGGACAGAATGCAATAGCCCAGGCGGCGGAAAGCCTGTCTGCACTGGTTGCGGCGAGAGATCATCTGGTGTCGACCCACAACCATCTGGCCGAAACGCGAGACCAGATCGGCCTGCGAACGATGGCTATGGGGAGCACCGGCGCAAAGCCAACAGAACTTGCTCGGACAAAGGACGAGAACATCGTCAACATGGCAGACCATGCAGCCTAGCCTCTCACTAATTAGGTTGTCTCAATTGAAGATAGGCTTGGTCAAGAACTAGATATGACACAGTGATCTTCAACACGATCTGGGCCTACCTTTATTATATGTTTCTGTTCGCTTGTTGCGGATATGCAATATTGCGCGGCGCGCGTTCGGAATATCTCGGAGCGACGATTATGATATTTGGATCATTATCTACCCTGGCGGTTGCTCGCTCTTTCGGAAGTTCGTGGGCTAAATTGGAAGTTGGAATATTTGTCGTTGATGTCGTGGCGCTCTTTGCGCTGATTTGGCTGTCACTTAAATCAAGTCGTTTCTGGCCGCTGTGGGCAACAGCCTTTCACCTGCTTGCCGTGACAACTCATACAGCGATGACTGTGGCGCCACAAATAACTCCCCGAGCATTGGGGACGGGAGCTGTCTTCTGGGCTTATCCGATGCTGCTCGCGCTGGCGATCGGATCCCGTGAGAACAAACCTTCGCTGAGGGGGTGCACGATCAGGTCCGGTTAGGCTGGACAAACAGTAGACCAGTGAAATCTTGATCATTTTGGAGATTATCTCGCAGAGGCACCGCTTTTGCGAACACCCGGAGTATGTCCATGGCAAGCGATCAATTTCTGCCGTTTCTCGATGTCCTGCAGAAGGAATTGCTGCTGTTCGCCAGCATGTCCTTCCTGATCGGTGCGGTCGACGATCTTCTGTTTGATGGCCTGTGGCTCTTTCACAGATTGAAACGCAGACTGTTCGTCTATTCGCGCCACCAACGGGTGACCGTCGAAAATCTCGAAAATCCGTCCCCCGATTGCCGTATGGCGATCTTTGTACCGGCCTGGAAAGAGGCCGCGGTCATCGGTCCGATGCTGCGCCGCTGTCTGGAACGATGGACTGAAAGCGACTACCGGATTTACGTGGGATGCTATCCCAATGATGCCGAAACGGTCGCAGCCGTGGCAGCGGCATCCCGGGGGTGCGAAAAGGTCAGGCTGGTCGTCTGCCGGCGGAACGGACCGACCACCAAGGCCGATTGCCTCAATCATCTCTGGGATGTCCTCTGCCGCGACGAGATTGAGGAAAACAGCAATTATGCCGCGATCATTCTGCATGATGCGGAAGATATCGTGCACTCCGAAGCATTGAAACTGTTCAGGCATCTGATTGGACGCGCTGTATTGATCCAGTTGCCCGTCATCCCCCGACGGGCCAAGAGATCGCGCTGGGTCGCCGGCCACTATGGCGATGAGTTTGCCGAATTGCACGGCAAGCAAATGGTGCTGCGGGAGGCGCTCGGCGCGTCCATACCTTCCGCCGGTGTCGGCTGCGCCTTTGCCAGGGAAGGGCTGCAGAAACTGTCGGTGAGAACCCGGGGCAAACCCTTTGATGCGGGCAGCCTGACCGAAGATTACGAACTGGGGCTGCATCTGACCGGTGGAGAGGCCCGGGGCATTTTTGCCCGGTTGCGCGACCGGAACGGGCAGCTGGTCGCCACCCAGGAATTCTTCCCGGAAAAGCTGGAAGACGCCATACGCCAGAAAAGCCGCTGGATGGCCGGCATTTCCCTGTCCGGATGGGACCGGCTGGGCTGGCAGAACAGCTGGCGGGAAAACTGGATGCGCCTGCGCGATCGCAAGGCCAGCTTTGCTGCCATAATCGTCGCCATTGCCTATATCGCCATCATCCTGATGGGCCTGTTGCAGCTCGCCGGGATGATCGGAATCTACCAGCCCCGGCCCGTGTCCGCTACTCTGGAGACATTGCTGTTTCTCAATTTCGGCTTTCTGCTGTGGCGTCTGCTGATGAAATTCTGTTTTGTCTTTTCGCTATATGGGTTGCGCGAGGCATTTTTGTCGATACCGCGGACGGTCGTGGCCAATCTGATCAATATCATGGCGGTGTGGCGCGCGCTCAGTCAATATATCAGCCAGCTGGCCGGCCAGCCCGCCCATTGGGAAAAACCAGCCATTTCTATCCCGACGCCCGTGATGTCCAGCAACTCCGACCGCAAACCACCGCGGGCGGTCGAGGCTGAGCTTTTGCCGGCGACCACCGCCGGGGCGCCTTTGCGGGCAATGGCCAGTCTGGCGGCGATCTGGATAGTGGTACGTCTGTTCGCATGGCAGGGTCCGGCTAATATCGCTTCGAAGCCTTTGGAGCCGGCAGGCAACAATGCAGCGCAACAAATTGCGAAAAGCTGGCGTCAGCCGGGTCCCGCACGGTCATCGGCCTTACCGATCGAGAGCCGGCGCGACGGCGAAGGCCATTCCGATCACGACAATCTCTCCATCGCGCGGAGTGATGCAGGCGAGTTTCCGGTGACAGAGGCGCGGGCGCCAGTCCTGCCGGCTCGCTCACTCTGGCGGTGGCAGGACCCAGAGGAAGTCCGCGGTTTCTTCCTGCCTGCCGCATTCACCCCGAATGAAGCGGCGTCCCGTGATCGCGTCGGTACGGGGCCGCCTTTTTCGCACCCGCCCGACCTTCATCGAGACACCCGCTTCGCCGCCTATTTCTGGATTTTCGCGCGGCAAAATTCGCACGCGGAGGAGGGGCTGCCAATGCATGTCGGGCAATCGCCGGCCAATGGTCAATATGGTGGCAGTCAGGCCGGCGCGATCTTATCCTATCGGCTATTGGACCGGCCGTTGCCGGAACTGTCGGTCTATGGCCGGTTCTCCGCTGCGCTAAATCCGTGGAGCCAGAAGGAGATCGCGCTGGGCACCCGCCTCCGGCCGGTCCGGGACTTGCCCATCGCCCTGCAGGCTGAGCAACGTTTTGATGCCGGGCAGGGGAACTCTTCGGGGACCGCTTTTCTTGTGACAGGCGGCAGTGGTCCGGATCATATCGCGGAAAAATTTGTGCTCGAGACCTATGCCCAGGGTGGCTATATTCTGGGCCGGAATGAAAGCTATTTCTTTGACGGGGCAGCGACTCTGCAACGACCGATAGCGGAACGCGGAGCGGCGAGACTTTCCCTTGGTCCCGGCGCCTGGGCCGGTGGTCAACGCGATATCCACCGTGTCGACGTCGGCCCCCGCCTCGGTCTGGCCCTCCCCGTCGGCCCGATATCCGCGCGCCTCGCTATTGACTGGCGGGTGCGGGTGGCGGGGAATGCCAGGCCCGGCAACGGAGCGGCCCTGACGGTCTCGTCGGGCTTTTGATCCGGCGGCGATGCATTCCAGACCGGCGATCGGATTTAATTCGCATCCGCAAGGCAGCAACGCCCTTTATCCCGTAACAAAAAGAGATTAGTCCAGTGGTTATATGGACATATATCTGCCAATCGCCAATTTATCGGTTAATGCGTTCGTCATCATCCTTCTCGGCGGGCTGGTGGGCATATTATCCGGCATGTTCGGCGTTGGCGGCGGATTTCTTACCACGCCGCTGCTGATCTTTTACGGAATTCCGCCAACGGTCGCCGCCGCGTCTGCCTCTACCCAGGTCACCGGTGCCAGCATTTCGGGTGTTGCCGCACATATGCGCCGCAAGGGCGTCGATTTCCGGATGGGCGCGATATTGGTGGCCGGCGGCATCGTCGGCACGATCGTGGGAACAGGGCTGTTCCAGATTCTGCAGACCTGGGGCCAGATCGATACCGTCATCAATGTCCTCTACGTCCTGATGCTGTCCAGTATCGGTGGTCTGATGTTCAAGGAATCCCTGCAGAGCGTCCGCGCCTTTCGTGCCGGCAAGCCGCTGCCAGCCCGTAAGCGACGTCATCACCCGCTTGTGGCCAATCTTCCCTTTCGCTGGCGCTTCTACCGGTCCGGTCTGTATATTTCGCCAATCGCCCCCTTCGTGCTTGGCCTGCTCACCGGCATATTGACCATGTTGCTGGGTGTCGGTGGCGGTTTCATCATGGTACCGGCGATGCTTTACCTGCTCGGCATGGGCGCACAGGTCGTGGTGGGGACCTCGCTGTTCCAGATCCTGTTTGTCACCATCGCTTCGACGATGATGCACAGCATGACCACGCGAGCGGTGGATATCGTGCTGGCCGCGCTGTTGCTGCTCGGCAGCGTGACGGGCGCACAACTCGGTGCAAAATTCGCCCAGCGGATGCGCCCCGAATATCTGCGTCTGGCTCTGGCATCCATGGTGCTGCTGGTTGCAATACGGATGGCATTGGGTCTGGGGTTCCAGCCGGCCGAAATCTACACGGTCCAGATCCTGTGAACCAAAGCCGGCGCCTTTTGCCCCGCTTGCTTGCGCTTTTCGGCATCGCCCTGCTGACCGTCGGCGCGACGCCGGTGCTGGTTCCCGAAGTGTCGCAAGACCGGATCAGCATCAAGGGCGATTTCAACGGGGCACAATTGCTGCTTTTGGTGCCATTACCTACCCGCCGGTACCCGCAACACCGATCGGGCCGATATCGTGGTCGTGCTCAAGGGGCCGGTCGAATCGATCGTCGTGCGCGAAAAGCAGCAGATCGCCGGGATCTGGATTAACGCGGCGAGCAGCGAGTTTCGGTCTGCCCCCGGCTTTTACGCGGTAGCATCCTCCAAGCCGCTCGACGAGATTGTCGATGGCAAGACCGCAGATATTTATGAATTAGGCCTGCACCATTTGCAGCTTTCTCCGGCCGGAGCGATCGACAGCCGCGAGCTGGACCGCTTTGTCGACGGGCTGGTCGACCTGAATTCGCGGGGCAATTTGTTCAAGAACCTGCCGAACAGCGTCAAGATCACCAACAGCGTACTATATCAGGCGCGGATCAACCTGCCGGCGAGCGTACCGGTGGGAGATTATACGGCGGAAACCTTTCTCGTCATCGATGGTCGGGTGGAGGCGGCCGAGGTCAAAGAGATCACCATCGAAAAGACGGGGATGGGGCGTTTCATCACCAATATGGCCCAGAATTACGGCTTTCTCTACGGACTTATCGCCGTGCTCATTTCGGTCGTACTCGGCTGGTCAGCGGGCTATTTGTTCCGCAAGATGTAATGCTCGCTCGATCGCGGGTACCGCTGGGCAGCCTTTCTGGTGCTCCAGTAAATCTTCTTTAACCATGATCGACTAGTCCGGTGTCCTGACCAGCAAAACAGGAAAAACACCAATGTCCGATATGGGTTCTCATAATTTTCCCGCCGCAAGGCCTCTTGCGGATTCCGAAGTCGAACCGATAGAGGATGAGAATCAGGGGGCCATCTCGCAGCGCAGCGAAAGCCACAAGATTGGCGAAGTCATCGAAATCGCCGGATCGGGTTCCAAAATTATCATGGACACCGCCGTGCTCGCGGGACTTATGGACCATAGCGATCCGACCGTGAAAATGGCGGGGCAAGTCGGTAGTCAGGTCAAGATCCGTGTCGGCCAGACATGGCTGCTCGCCAATATCCGCACCCAGAGGCTGTTTGAAGGCCAGACCGGGCTTGTGGTGGCCGAGATCGATTTTCTCGGCGAGGGCGACGAGGAAAAACTGACCGGCCAGATTTATAATTTCCGCCGCGGTGTGACCCGCTACCCGACCCCGGCTTCGGTGGTCTATGCCGTGACGACAGCCGATCTCAAGCAGATCTATGCCTCTGACGGTCGCGCCAATGTCGAGGTTGGCACCGTCTACCCGACAGACGATATCCGCGGCGCACTCTACGTTGACGCCATGCTCGGCAAGCATTTCGCGCTTCTCGGTTCGACGGTACCGGTAAATCGACAGCAGCAGCGCTGATTCTCCATAAAATCTGCGATCTTGCGCCCGAAGGCCATATCCTGATGATCGATCCGCACGGTGAATATTCGGCGGCCTTCAAGGATAACGGCAAATTGTTCGACGTGAACAATCTGAATCTTCCCTATTGGTTGATGAATTTCCGCGAACATTGCGAAGTGTTCGTCCAGTCCAGGGGTGACGCCAAGCAGATGGACTGTGATATTCTGGCCAAATGTCTGCTGGCGGCAAAGGCCAAGAACCAGGGGGCCGCCAATATCACCAAGCTGACCGTAGATTCACCGGTTCCCTATCTGTTGTCCGATCTGACAACGATCCTGCAGAATGAAATGGGCAAGCTCGACAAGGCTACCAACAGCGCGCCCTATCAGCGGTTGAAATCGAAAATCGACGAAATCAAGGCCGATCCGCGGTACAGCTTCATGTTCTCCGGCATGCTCGTCGGCGATACAATGGCGGCGTTTCTCGCCAAGATTTTCCGGCTGCCTTCCGAGGGCAAACCGATTTCGATCATCGATGTCTCGGCGATGCCGTCCGAGATCACGCCGACGGTGGTTTCCGTTCTCAGCCGGCTGGTGTTCGACTATGCGATCTGGGCCCGTAATGAGGCACAGCGGCCGATGCTTCTGGTCTGCGAGGAAGCGCATCGCTACATCCCCAATGATGATGTTGCAGAGGAAAGCAGCGTCCGCGACATCCTAAGCCGGATCGCCAAGGAAGGCCGGAAATACGGGGTTTCTCTGGGTTTGATCACCCAGCGTCCGTCAGATCTGGCCGAAGGGGTGCTCTCGCAATGCGGCACCATCCTGTCGATGCGTCTCAACAATGACCGCGATCAGGCCTTCGTAAAGGCCGCAATGCCGGAAGGCGCGCGCGGATTTCTCGACTCCATTCCCGCCTTGCGCAACCGCGAAGTGATCTGCTGTGGCGAAGGCGTCGCCATACCGATCCGCGTTGCGCTGGATACGCTCATCGAAGAGCGTCGTCCGGCCTCGGAAGATCCCATATTCTCCGACCTGTGGCGCGAACATGGCGGCGAGGAAGAGATCATCCAGCGGGTTATCAAGCGCTGGAGAGCGCAGGGCCGGTAATCCCTGGCCGGCAGTTTGTCCATTTTCCTCGGCTGTTGATCGATAGCGGCTGTCAAAATTCCAGGTATCGATTACGTCTGTAGTCATTGACTGTGTATCGGGCACAGCAGAATGATATGGAGAAACCGATGGTTGATAAACGCTTTTTCCAGTGATTGCCGGACTGGGCTTGGTCGCAGTGTCGATAGTGCCGGCAATGGCCATTCATGCGCGTGATGCTGATCAGGAACGCGACAAGACGTGGAGTGAAACGCTCGCCCGGGATATCAAGGCACAGGTGAAGGCCAGTATGACCGAGGGCGCCGATGGTATGGAAAAAGGCGCGGAGGAGATGCTGCGAGGCGCGGATCAGATGGAAGCCTATGCAGACCGGCTGGAGAGTGATGCGGAATTCCGCAAACGCGAAGCTGCCAGACAGAATGCACACGGAGACCGGAAAATTACGGCCCAGAAACTACTGGAAAGCGCGCCGAAGATGCGCCGCGGCGCGGAAAAGATGCGCAAGGGAGCGGAGCGGATGCGCGCTGCCGCCGAAAAGATGCGGCGCGGCGAGAGCGGTTAAGCGAAGTCCCGCAAGCGGATGATTCCGCCCCTGCGGGCATCCGGTTCCGGATCATCAGTAGAGGCTGGCCTGCGCAGACCTTCGCTTTCTGCTCAGGAGATATCAGCCCAGCCGATCGATAGCTGCCTGCAGGCGTCCGGCTTCCGCTTCCTTGTCGGCCAGATCGGCACGGGCTTTCTCGACCGCTTCCGGTTTGGCCTTTTCGACAAAATTGGGATTACCGAGACGTCCGCCGAGTGATTTGGCTTCTTTCTGCGCGGCTTCCAGCGCCTTGTTCAGACGGGCCTTTTCTGCATCAATATCGATGGCACCGGCCAGCGGCAGCACATAGGTTGCGCCGTCGACTACGATCTGCGCGGATGGGCCATCCGGGGCCGGATCGAAGGAAATGGTCTCAAGACGTCCGACCCGGTCGAGTGCGGCATGCTGGCGTGTGACCTTGGCCTGCAGATGGTCGTCACCATCGCGGACATGGGCTGACATTTTGGTGCCGGGCGGAATGTTGAGCTCGACCTTTGTGGAGCGCACTTCCGAAATCAGCTTTATCAGCCAGTCGACTTCCGATTTGGCGTCTGCGTCCACAGCCGCTTTCGGCGCCGGCCATTGCGCGACGATCAGATCATATTTCCTGTCGCCCATCGCATGCCACAATTCTTCGGTGATGAAGGGCATGAACGGGTGGAGCATGACGATGATCTGGTCGAGCACCCAGCCGGCGACGATACGGGTTTCGTCGGCCGTTCCGGCATCCTCACCCTGCAGAACCGGCTTGATCAGTTCGAGATACCAGTCGCAGAACCGGTCCCAGGTGAAATGATAGATGGTGTTGGCCGCCGCATCGAAACGCAGGTCGGTCAGAGCCTTGTCGAGCGCCTGTTGCGTTTCGACAACTTCACTGATGATCCAGCGGTTGACGGGCAATATGGCTTCGGGGGCAGCAAGCGTCTTGCTCGCGCCGATCCCGTTGGCCTCGCAGAAGCGCGAGGCATTCCACAATTTGGTGGCGAAATTGCGATAGCCCTCGACGCGCTTGTCATCCATCTTGATGTCGCGGCCTTGGCTTTCCATCGCCGCCATGAAGAAACGCAGAGCATCGGCGCCATATTGATCGATCAGGCCGAGCGGATCGACGACATTGCCCTTGGACTTGGACATCTTGGAGCCATCTTCGGCCCGCACCAGTCCGTGCAGATAGAGCCGCTTCCACGGCACTTCCTTCATGAACTGGATGCCCTGCATCGCCATCCGCGCATCCCAGAAGAACAGGATGTCAAAGCCGGAGATCAGCAGATCGTTGGGGTAATGGCGTTCGAGGTCTTTGGTCTGTTCCGGCCAGCCGAGCGTGCCAAAAGGCCAGAGAGCGGAAGAGAACCATGTGTCGAGAACATCGGGGTCGCGAGCGAGCGTGACGTCCGGGCCTGCCTGCGATTGTGCCTCCTCTTCGCTCATCGCGACATAGATTTTGCCATTTTCGTCAAACCATGCCGGAATCTGATGCCCCCACCATAATTGCCGCGAGACGCACCAGGGCTGGATATTTTCCATCCAGTTGAAATAGGTCTTTTCCCAACTTTTCGGCACGATTTCGATATCGCCATCGCGCACGGCCTTGATCGCCGGCTGGGCCAGCGTTTCCGCATCGACATACCATTGGTCGGTTAGCCAGGGCTCGATCACCACGCCGCCGCGGTCCCCAAAAGGTGTCGCGATAGTGCGCGGTTCGGCGTCATGCTCGACTTGTTCGCCGTCCTTGTTTTCGAAACATGCGGGATCAGGAAGCCCTGTTCCTTCAGCTGCAGCACGACCCGTTCGCGGGCACCGTCGACGCCGTCTTTCCGGAACCGGTGCAGGCCGATATATTCTTCCGGCACCAGCCCGTCGGCGGTCTGGCAGACATTGGCCTCGCCATCGAGCATATTGAGCATCTCGCTGGCGGCAAAGCCGGCGCGCTTGCCGACCTCGAAATCGTTGAAATCATGGCCCGGCGTGATTTTCACCGCGCCCGAACCCAGTTCTGGATCGGCATGTTCGTCGGCAACAATCTTGAACCGGCGCCCGGTGATTGGCTGCTCGATTTCCTTGCCGATCACGCTCTTGTAGCGCTCGTCCGATGGATGCACCGCAACCGCCATATCGGCCAGCATCGTTTCCGGCCGGGTCGTCGCGACCTCGATATAATCCTGCCCATTGTCCAGCGTGACGCCATCGGCCAACGGATATTTGAAATGCCAGAAGCTGCCTTTGGTGTCGACGGTTTCGACTTCCAAATCGGAGATCGCGGTCTTTAGCGCCGGGTCCCAGTTCACCAAGCGCTTGTCGCGATAGATCAGACCATCATTATAAAGATCGACAAAGACCTTGAGCACGGCTTCGTTCATGCCCTCGTCCATAGTGAAGCGTTCGTTGGACCAGTCCATCGAACAGCCCAGCCGGCGCAGCTGCTTGGTGATCGCGCCGCCGCTTTCCTCTTTCCACTCCCAGACTTTCTCGACAAATTCCTCGCGCGTGAAGTCGGTGCGCTTCTGCTGGCGCTCGTTCATCTGCCGCTCGACCACCATCTGGGTGGCGATACCGGCGTGATCCATGCCAACAACCCAGAGCGCATCCTTGCCCTTCAACCGCTCGTGCCGGATGATGATGTCCTGCAGCGTATTGTCCAGCGCATGACCGATATGCAGCGACCCAGTGACATTGGGGGGCGGGTTCACAATCGAGAACGGCTCCCGATCATCGCGTTCCGGCCGGAACAGGCCCTTGTTTTCCCAATGTTCATACCAGCGCGTTTCGATGGCGGCGGGGTCGAAATTTTTATCTAATGTCATGGCTGGGTCTTTGGCATTGCTTTTGGCGGGAGACAACAGTGTTGTGCTCCGCACTTGATGCGGAGCCCTATAAAGGGAAGTGCGATCTTGGCCTCCCGGAACTCCGCATCAAGTGCGGAGCACAGGGCCCCGGACTCAACCGTTCAAAATCGCATCGATCTCGGCATTGGCCTTGGCGCGCAATTGCCGTTTGCAGGACTTGAATCCAGGCTGAGCCGCCAGTTCCCGTGCGGTCGCAACCGCCTGATCGAGCAGTTGCCCGGGGCTTGCCAGCTCGTCAGCCAGGCCAGCGCTGAGGGCTTCGACAGGGTTTAGCAAATGCGAAGACAGAGCCAAGCGGCGCCGCCAGACGGGATTGAGCCAGTGGTCCAGTATCGCCTGCGGAACGGGAGGGAAGGGCAGGCCGGCCTTCGCTTCCGGCAGTCCGATTTTATAGTCGCCCTGTGCCGCGACAATCCAGTCCGCTGCCAGCGCCATGATCCCGCCCGCGCCAATCGTGTTGCCGTTGAGAGCCACTACAAAGGCACAGGGCAGGCGATGGAGTGAGGCCGCAAAAGCATCAATCGCGGCAGCGGCCTGTTTCTGGCCGGCCTTGTCCAGCGTCGCCGCGATTTTGGTGTCCATGCCGCAGGTAAAATGCTCGCCAGCCCCGGTCAGGACAACGCCATTTTCGGGAGGGTTGTCGGCCAGTGCCTGAAAGGCCGCAATGCCCTCTTCCAGCAGATCCGGGTGCAGCGTGTTGCGTTCGCCGTTGGTCAGCGTGACAATTGTGGTGCCGTCGCGATCCTCGGTGGGGAAAAAGCTCATTGGCCTTTGCTGTCCTGCATATCAGTAGCGGTCCATTTGCCCATCCAGTCAAACACCGTCCGGTACCATTGCACGCTGTTCTTGCCCTTGAGCACCCAGTGATTCTCATCCGGGTAGATCAGCAATTTGGACGGAATGTCCATTTCCTGCGCAACGGTGAAGGGCATGATGCTCTGGGTATAGGGGATCCGGAAATCCTTTTCGCCGTGAATGAACAGCGTTGGTGTTTTCCAGTTGGCGATTGTGTTCACCGGATTCCATTTTTCCGGATTGGGCCGCGACCACCAGTTGCCGCCGTGATCCCACTGGTCGAACCAGAGCTCTTCAGTGCTCAGCGCCATCGCGCGCAGGTCAAAAACACCGGCATGGTTGATCAGGCAGTCAAACCGGTCGGGCCAGTTGCCGGCAATCCAGTTCATCATATAGCCGCCGTAAGAACCGCCGAGAGCACAGGAGCGTTCACCGTCGATTTGCGGATCGGTTTCCAGTGCTGCTGCATAGCCCAGCTTCAGATCTTTGAGCGGCTTGCCACCCCAGTCCTGGTTGATGCTGTCGGTAAAGGCCTGCCCGTAACCGGCAGACCCATGGAAGTCGACCGTTACCGCTGCATAGCCTTGCGCCGCCATCACCTTCGGGTTCCAGCGGGTGGACCAGCTGTTGCCGAAACTGCTTTGGGGACCGCCGTGGACGAGAAAGGCCATCGGCAGTTTGCCGGTCGCGCCTTCCGGCTTGATAATCTGTCCCCAGACCGTGTCGCCATTGGCACCGGTAAAACTGAACCGCTCGATTTCGACCTTGTCGATTTCGCCCAGTTCGGAGCCGTTGATATTGGTCAGCTGCGTGACACTTCCGTCCGGTGCGCGGCGATACAGGTCCGTTGGAGCCTGCAGACTGTTCATCGTGAAGATCAGCGAGCCATCCTGCAAGGGTATCGTGGTGCCGACATTGCCTTCCGCCGTCAGACGCGTGACTTTGCCGGTTGCAACCTCCACTGCAAAGGCGGGATGATCGAGCACGTCCTGCGCGGTTACGATGAGATATTGATTATCCGGTGTCCAGACTATGGAGCCGACCGAACGGTCCCAGTCCTTGGTCAGGGCAATGGCTTCGTCTTCATCGCTGCCTTGCTTGCGAAGTTTTACAACGAGTCGATCGGCCTCATAGCCGGGCCGTTCCATCGCCGCCCAGGCCAGCCATTCTCCGTCGGAAGAGAAAGCGGGCAGCGTATCGGTGGCTTCATTGCTTTGCGTATAGTTGACGGTACCCGTACCGTCGGCCTTGGCACCATATATATCGATATTGGTCGACTTGGGTTCATTCCGGTCCGCGGTCCTGAGTGCGAAGAACAGGCCGTCTTCTCCGGGCACCCAGGCGATTTCCTCGCCGCCGCCAAAGGGTTTGGAGGGGCTGTCGCCGACCAGATCACCATCCAGCGCCGCGCCGTCTCCCGCGACTTTGCCATCCTTCAGATCAAAAGCGAATATGCGGCTGTAATTGCCTGGTGTTTCCCAGCTCGACCAGTGGCGGATGAAAAGCTCGTCATATTCGCGACCGGTCCCGGGACCAGGCTCGGCCCGGTTTCCGCTATGATCGCAACCGAAGGTCGGGCAGTCTCTGGCAATATCTCCCCAAAGCGCGATTTTCTCGCCGGTCGGTGACAGCTTGAAGCCGGCGATATCAGCTTTCAGGTCGCTCGCCTGAACCGGATTGCCGACTTGATCGCCTGCCGTGATACGCGCATGCCAGAGCTGTTCCGAACCGCTCGCATCGCTCAGATAAAAGAGGCTGCCATCGGTCGCAAAGGCAGGGCTGTGTTCGCTTTTTCCGGGAGCATCGACGATGCGAAGGGGGGCAGGATCGTCGCTATTCATATCCAGCAGATAAAGCGCGCTGGACCGGTCGTAGGTTTCCGGATCGGTTTCGGTAACGTCGAAAACCGCCCATTTCTCGTCCGGAGAAACCGCAACCGACCCCATGCGCTTCAACGTGGCGAGGTCTTCCGCCGTCAGGGGCCTTGCCGAGGCCATTGCAGGAAAAGCCGCTCCGGTGACGAGCAGCGCAGTGGTAAATGTTTTGAAAATCTTGTCATGGGCCGCAGTTTAGCACGGCTGTCCGACAAGGCAATTGCGATTAGATCGGCGTGCCTATTTCTCGCTCAGCCGCTGGATTTCGCGCGCTACCAGCTCCTCGACGAGATCGGGCAGATTGGCGTCCAGCCATTGCTTGATCATCGGCCGCATCAGATCGCGGGTGAGGTCTTCCAGCGAAGTGCCGCCGGCGGGTGGTGTTGCCGGTCTGCGTTCCATCGCTTCTTTTTCGACCAGAGCCGAGAGCGACTGGCGCATGCTGTCCAGCTTGTTGTCGTCGATCAGCCGTTCTTCCTTGCGGCGATCGCCGAACACGCCGCTGGCGGATGAGCTTTGCTGTCCCGGCAATTCTTCGGTCAGTTCCAATATTTCTTCATCCCGGTCTGCGGGTACTATGTCGGGGACGGCTTGCAGCGCCGGTTTCGCGGAAGTCTTGCGGCGTGGCAAGGGGCGATCCTCATCGATCGCCTTGTCTTCAGCGATGATGCGTTTGATCGACGAGAGGATTTCCTCCATCGATGATTCCCTGTTCTGTTCAGCCATGTGCGAAACCCCCAAGCTTATACTCTGTTGCCGGATCCGATCGACGCCATCCATACTATTGACGCGCCGGCGTCGCGGGCAATGGCTCTATCTCCGCTTTTGCGCTGGTGTGTCAACGGTTCTGGTCGCTTGCGGCTCCGGATCGGGGTCGCTCTGATAATCGTAGAACATGTCATCGACCCGTTCGTAATTGAGGTCGGGATCATAAAGCGGCCCGCCTTCTAGTCCCAGATCGCGCGCTTCTGCTCTGCCCATGGCGGCGAGCAGGGAGAAGCCCGCGACATAGCTGTTGCGGCGGGCGGTCACCAGCTGGACCTGCGCATTGAGCAGTTCCTGCTCGGCGTTCAAAATGTCCAAAATGGTCCGGTTGCCGACGGAATTTTCAGCCCGCACACCTTCCAGAGACAGGCTGGCTGCAGCCACCGCCCGCTCGGAAGACTGGATCACCCGTTCCGCGGCGCGCCAGCTGGAATAGGCCGCACGGGTCTGCGCGATGACATCGCGCTCGACGGCAATCAGCTGCTCATAGGCCTGGCCGGAACGCGCTTGTGCCTGGCGGATCTGGGCGGCCGGACGTCCTCCCTGATAGATGGGCATGCTGGCACGGACACCCACTTCGGCGGTAGATTGTTCCTGAATGAAAACGCTGCCGGGAACATTTCCGCCCAGCGTGCCGTGATAGTTCAGATAGCGCCCTTGCGCATAAGTGCTGACCTTTGGCTTGTTGCCTGCCCGCGCTGTCTTGATATCAAATTCGGCCGCATCGCTGCGTTCCTTTGCGGCCAGCAAGTCGGGGTTGTAGGACAGCGCCAGATCCACCGCCTGATCCGGTGTTTCCGGCATGTTCGGCAAAGGCGGGGGCGGTTCCAGATCGCCGGGTTCGTGCCCGACCAGAGCGATATAATTTTCCTTGCTGCGAATCAGGCTGGCCCGCACGGTTTCCAGGTCGCCCTTCGCCACTTCCAGCCGGGATTCCGATTGCGCCACATCGGTCCGCGTCAAATCCCCGATTTCGAATCGGTCGCTCGTCGCTTCCAGATTGACCGTTAGAACGCCGACATTGGCCCGGTTCAGCTTGACGATCGCGGTGTCGCGGATCACGTCCATATAAGTGGCGACCACATTGCTGAACAGGCTCGCTTCGGTTGCGCGGAGATCATATTGTCCGGCTTCCACTCTGGTGCGCGCCGCACGAATGGCGTTTTTGACCGCTCCTCCGGAATAGATCGGCACTTCTACCGAGCCACCCGCCGTGGACTGGCGCAGCGGGGCGGTGAAGCTATTGGCGCTGCGCAGGAAGTTTTCCTGAAAGCCGAAGTCCGTGGTGGCATTCGGCCGGCCATCGGCTTTGGCAATGGCAACGGTTTCATCGGTTGCCCGCTGTGCTGCGCGCGCGCCCGACAAGGTGGGGTTGGTCTGATAGGCGGCTTCCAGCGCATCGCGCAACGTATCGGCTTGCACGGGGGCAGACAGTAGCGCCACGATAGCTGTGCCAAGGAAAAGGCGGCGTCTACTCATAGTATCACTCTCCCGAACGCCTTAAAATTTGAAGCTTTTTGCTTTTTCAAAGCCGGGCAGGGCACAGGCCCCGCAATCGGCAAAATATTGATAGCCGACATGCCCCCCTGCCGTCCGGCCCAGCGCAAGGCGGGACACGCCATCGTTCATGACGGCACCAACAATGCGACCGTCCGGCGCAAGTTGATCGACCAGAGTCTGGGGAATTTCTTCCACCAGCCCGTCGATCACGATCACGGAATACGGCGCGGACTGAACCCAGCCATCGGCGTGATTGCCGGTCTCTATCCGAACATTGTCAAAATCGGCCAGATTTTTAACGGCGAGCGCTGCCAGCTTGGCATCCTGTTCCACCGCGACGACAGACCCTGCGAGTTGCGCCAGTACCGCCGCTGTATAGCCGCTGGCCGCGCCAATCAGCAGGACTTTGTCATCTTTCGTCGCATGCGCTACATTCAGCAAACGCCCGGTGGTTAGCGGTGGATTCAACGCCCGGCCGTCACCGATCTGCACCCCGCGATCGGCATAAGCGAAGCTGCGTTGTGCAGCGGGGACGAAATCTTCCCGGGCGATATGGCTCATGGCCGCGATAACCCGGGGATCGCTCACTTCGGTTGTGCGCAACTGGCTGACAACCATGGCTTTGCGCATTTGTTTGAAATTTTCCTGGCCCAAGCGTCGATCCTCGCAATGAATAGTGTGCGTCCATGCCATTTCTGTATTACGAATACAATACACTATGGCTGAGATTTTGTCGCTTCTAGCCCGCCTTGTCCCATGCGCCAAGATGGATTCCGGTGATTTTCTGCTGACTGCGTCTTTTACGCGACAAAGGAGCATTTTCGATCGATCTGCGGCAATGGGATTGGAGGACGCAACTTTGGGTTGACTTTCGCTGCAAAGCGAAGCAATTCGCGCCCTCTCTCTGGCCCGATGGCGGAGTGGTGACGCAGCGGATTGCAAATCCGCGCACCCCGGTTCGATTCCGGGTCGGGCCTCCAGAGACTATCCCCATCCTTTGTCATCGATTGAATCGCCAGCGATTCGTGCGTGCTTCACCCCCCGCATCGCGCCTGCACGGGAGTTGCCGTCCGATCTTCGATGCAGGCCTGTTCGAAGCTTGGAAAGCCGCTTCCCAAGGCCGCAAGAATGAATATTACAGTTTTGTTGCAGTTATATTGCATTTCTTGTCACATAAGTGTAACAAAGGTCTTCAGGTAGAGGAGAAGACATCATGATATCCGCAAAATTCTGGGTTCAGCCGCTGCTGCGTTTTTGATGGGAACCGCCGCTTCAGCCCAGCCCGCGGGCGAGATCGGTTACGAAACAGGCGCGCTCGGTTATGATGCGCTGGTTGCCGGAGATAACGCGCTGGCCTTGCAGCAGCTGGAAGCGTCCGAGCGGGAGCATGCAAAGGACCCCGCCCGACTGATCAATCTGGGCCAGACCTATGCCCGGCTGGGACGCACGGGCGATGCCGCGCGCATGTTCATGGCGGCCAGAGACAGCAGTCGCAATTTTGATCTGGTGCTGGCCAATGGCGATGTGATCAATTCCCGGGATGCCGCTGAACTGGCCCTGCGGAATCTCAACGAGCAGATCGCGCGCCGATAGACGCCAACAGTTTCGGGGAACCACTCCCGCAGTCTTTATATTTTGAAAGGTGGCCGTCTTTGCGGCCATCTTTTTTCTGCATAATTGGCAAAGCGCATGCATGTGATCTTCCCGGTAAGCGGTTCAAATCCGCTGGACCGGGGGCGCTGAAAAATATCCGTCACAATTGAGTCTCCGAACCGTCACGCAAACAGCATCGGCGGGTCATTTCCTGTCCCTAGTGCCCTTTCCCGAGGGCGATGGGGGCCGGTTGATTCGAACCGCATCGTTTGATTCGAAAGTATCAAATCAGTTTTTGCGGAGACCAATCCCATGTTGAATAAGCAATTTCGTTCTGTCCTGTTTGCAGGTGCAGCAGCTGTCGCGGTAACAGCTTGCGGTGCCGACGACGTAGCGTCACCGGGCGAAGGCAATATCGTCGTGCTGCCCGCACCGGCTCCGACACCGACTCCGACCCCCACGCCGACACCGACTCCGGGAACGCCGGCGGCCGATTGCCCGACGGGCTTCACCAATGCCGGTGTTCTGGCGAACAACCGGGTCTGCCAGATACCAAACAGCATCCAGACGGCACTCACAGTCCCGCAACGTGACGGCACCATCTATTCGATGAGCGGTCGGGTAGAGGTCGGCACCGACGTTGGCGGTGATGGCGCAGCGGCCGGCGGCGTGTCCAGCAGCCTCACCGTTGAGCCCGGGGTAGTGGTCTTTGCCCAGAGCGCGACGACCTTCCTGATCGTCAACCGCGGATCGACCTTTAACGCTCCGGGTACCGCAAGCGAACCGGTGATTTTCACCTCGCGCCAGAATATCGAAGGCACGACCACCGATGCCGACTCGAACCAGTGGGGTGGAATTCTGGTTCTCGGTCGCGCGCCGATCAGTAACTGCATCGGCGCCGTTGCCGGTGGCACTGCCGGATGTCAGCAACTGGCAGAGGGAGCAGGCCCGTCCGATTTCTACGGCGGAGACCAAGCGGCGGACAATAGCGGCACTATCAGTTACCTGCAGGTTCGTTATACCGGTCGGGCTGCATCGGCCAACCAGGAACTTCAGGGCTTGACCTTGGGTGGCGTCGGTTCGGGTACCGATATCTCTTACGTCCAGATCCATAATAGCGGTGATGACGGTGTCGAAATCTTTGGTGGCACGGTCAATCTGGACCACCTGATTATCACCGGTGCGGACGATGACTCGCTAGACACCGATGTCGGCTACAAGGGGGCCATCCAGTTTGTTATCGGCGTTCAGAACACCACCGGTGGCGACACATTGTGGGAAGTCGACTCCGATGATGACAGCGGCTTCGATTTCACCCCGCGTCAGGATGTCAAGCTGGCCAATTTCACCTTCATCCAACGCAAGACAGGCGACAAGGTCATTCACCTTCGTGGCGGACCGGATGCAGCGATCCTTAACGGCATTCTGGTCGGACCGGGAACCTGCCTGGATATCGATCAGGCCGAAACGGTTCAGGCAGCCAATGCCGCGCTTGACGAGCTCGGCCCCCACGGATCCAGTCAGTGGTTGGCAGCTGTGCCACGGGCGACTTTGATGCGGATGCCGATACGTTTGAAGCCACTGCGGTGAATGCTGCGGGCAATGCGAATAACGACTTCAACTTCGTATCCAGCCTGATTTCCCTGTTCATCAATGGTTCGAACGAAACGGCAGTGACTCCGGTCGCCAATATCACGAGCTTCAGCCCGGACTTCTTGCAGGTAGATTATATCGGTGCCGTCCGCGACATCAACGATCTCTGGTACCAGAGCTGGTCTTGCAACGCGAGCTACGCCGATTTCGGTTCTCTCCAGACTTGCGCAGCTTCGCCAGTCTCCTGATCGCTACAGCCAGTTCAGGAGGTGGCGGCCCGTGTCGCCACCTCCCTTTCTTTTTATCCGAGGGATCATCAATGTCGAAACCTGCCCCACTCGCGAGCATACTCCTTTTTCCACAGCACTCAGCCCTCTGCCGGCTTTGGCGCAAGCGAGCCCGGCTGAAGTCGTTGAGCCTTCTGAAGCTGAACCAGCTGAAGAAACGCAATCCGGCGATGATGTCGACATTTCTGCTCCTGGCGGCGGCTTCAGTGGCGAGATTATCGTTCGCGGCCGCTATATCCCCAATTCCATACGCAATAATTCGAGCGTGATTTCCGTCCTTTCGACAGAAGATATTGCCCGATCGGGCGATGGCGATATTGCCGGTGCTCTGGAACGGGTCACCGGGCTTTCGGTTGATAGCGGCGGTTTTGTCTATGTTCGTGGTCTCGGCGACCGTTATTCGCAGGCTTTGCTGAACGGCACGCTTATCCCCTCGCCGGAGCCGCTAAAGCGGGTTGTGCCGCTTGATATTTTCCTGCCTCGGTGCTTGCCAGTGCCACGGTGCAGAAGAGCTATTCGGTCAATTATCCCGGTGAATTTGGCGGCGGTCTAATCAATCTGACGACGGCTGCCATTCCCGATGAAAGCTATTTCGAATTCGGAATGGGCATGGGCATGAATAGCGAAACAACCGGGAAGCTCGGCTATACCCATTTCGGCAGCGACAGTGACTGGACCGGTTTTGACGACGGTACCCGCGACGTGCCGGCCGGACTGGCTGCAGCATTTAACGCCGGGTCCCGGATCGAACTGGGTCCTGATTTCACCCAGGAGCAATTGCAGGATTTTACCGCCAGCCTGGTTAACGCGCCGACCACATTGGTTCAGCGCAATAACGATATTCCGGTCAACTGGAGCGCCGATATGAGCGCTGGTCTGGCCAAGGATATTGGCGCCAGCCGTCTTGGCGTGATCTTCAATGCCTCGTACAGCAACAAGTTCTTCACCCGCGATTCCATTGAACAGGGGGGCACCACCAGCATCATTGCCGATGACGGTCGCAACGTGCGTACCGATCACAATATCGTGGTTAGCGGACTTCTCGGCCTGGGTCTTGAGGTGGACGAGCATGTAATCCGCTGGACCAATCTCTACATTCGGGATTCTCTGAAACAGACAAGCCTCAAAGCCGCGGACAATATCAATACCGGCGAAATCGACCCCACCACGCCGGCGGATGAAATGCGTCAGCAGACCAACTGGATCGAACGTCAGTTGATAGACACAGTTCTGGTTGGCGAATTCAAATTCGGCGATATATCGCTTGATGTTCGCGGTGGTTACGCGAATTCGCAGCGCGAAGCTCCCTATGAGCGCTCCTTTACCTATTTCTATGACCCGGTTGCCGAGGATTATGTAAATAACCTGCTGACCAACCCGCAGTCGGCCACCATCGCATTCAGCGATCTGAACGAAGATGTGTGGAATGGTGGTATAGACTTTGCCTATGCTCTGCCAACTTCGCGCAACATAACTTTGTCGACCGGCTACAGCTATGTGAACACCAGCCGGAACGCATCCCGACGCGACTTCCGTTACTTCCCGACCAGCAGCCTGCCGTTCGGGGTGAGCCAGGAGCGCCCAGATTATCTCATCTCCGACTTCAATGTCTACGGCGGCTACACAGAAGGCATTACAACCGACGGTATTTTCATTCAGGAAGACCAGACCAATGCAGGATCTCAGGCCTATGATGCAGAGCTGACTGTTCACGGCGCCTATGTCAAAGCGGATGTGGAACTGCTTGACTTCGTTCAGGCCGAATTGGGTGTCCGCTACGAAACGGCTGATCAGTCGATAACCGCGCTGGATATCTACAATGACGGCACGCTGGTGCAGACAGCGCCGCTCGAAAATGACTATTGGCTGCCTGCCGGCACGCTGACATGGAATTTTGCGGAGGATATGCAATTTCGTGCCAGCGCTTCCAAAACCATCGCTCGTCCGCAATTTCGCGAACTGGCCCGGCCGCAATATCTCGACCCGGACTCCGGCCGGGTATTCTCGGGCAACCCCTTTCTCGAAGATAGCGAACTGTTCAACGCCGAAGCCCGTCTAGAATATTATTTTGGCGATGGTGAACGGGTGCTGCTGGCCGGCTTCTACAAGAAGATCGACAATCCGATCGAACCCGTTGCATTCATTCCTGCCGGCAGTTCGGATTTCCAGACCACCTTTGCCAACGCTCCGGAAGCCAGCTATATGGTGCGGAAATCGAGCTGTTGAAATATTTCCCTATGGATGGGCTGGGGAATTCAGATTTTTTGCGGATAGAAGGTTCGTTGCGATTGCCAACTATACCTATACCGACTCCGAGCTGAAAGTGGGCGCCAATGATACGACCATCCTGGACGATACGCTGGGCGTGCGTTCGGCCGATCAGGTGTTCATTGACGGTTCGCCTTTGACTGGACAATCGAAACATTTGGCAAATTTTCAATTCGGTATCGAAAATACCGAACGGCTTTCTCAATATACGTTCCTGCTCAGCTATGCGAGTGACCGGGTCACGACGCGCGGCCCGATCACGGGCGGCCAGCCCGATCCGGATCTGGTGCAGGACGCAAGCCTGAAGCTGGATTTTGTTGCGAGAGAAGCGGTCACCATTGCCGGTCAGGAACTGGAAATTAAGTTTGAAGCCCGCAATCTGACCAACGAGAATTTCCGGGAAACCCAGTCCGGCAATGTTCTGATCATTAACCAGCAATATGATCTCGGCCGGAGTTTCTCCATCGGGGTCAAGGCGAAATTCTGAACCCCTGCGCGAGCGTAACCTATCTGTCACCTAAGTGTCGCGGAGGCGTCACCATAGCGATCTAGCCAGTGTAATGGGCAAGACAGGACAGGGACGTCGTGATAACCGGATTTCTGACAACAGACTGCAAGAATAGGGTCGGATCGGCCGGGCAGGCCGTCCGATCCAATGACGGGTTGCTGCCATGAACATGCCCGCTCCGGTCGAAAAATCACCCGGCGGGAACATATCCCGGCCCATTTCTGACAGCGAAGCGCCGCTGCTAGACCTTCCCTACAGCTATGCCCGCGATCAGGGCGTGATAATCTGTTCGATGGAGGACGAGCGGGCATCGATAGCAATGCGCGAGGGTGCGGACCCGTCCGCCTTGCTGGAAGTGCGGCGCTATCTGGCTCTGCCCTTTGATGTGGAACTGGTCGATGGTCCGGCGTTCGAGAAGCTGCTCAGCGCCCATTATGCAATGGACGGATCGGCTGCCGCCATGGCCGGTGATATGGCGCTGGCGGGCGAGGGACTGGACGATATTGCCGGGGACATTCCGAGCGCAGAGGATCTGCTCGACAGCGCCGATGATGCGCCGACGATCCGGCTGATTAACGGGATCATCGCCGAGGCGGCAAGGCAGGGCGCTTCGGACATTCATATCGAACCTTATGAGACGGGGCTGGTCGTGCGGATGCGGGTCGACGGCGTGCTGACCGAGAAACTGCGCATGCCGCCGCATGTCGCCGGCGTGATCGTTAACCGGATCAAGGTAATGGCACGGCTCGATATTGCCGAAAGAAGAATTCCGCAGGATGGCCGGATCAGCCTGACGCTGGGCGGGAAATTGCTCGACGTGCGCGTTTCGACCTTGCCCAACCGGGCGAGCGAACGGGTGGTGATGCGGATTCTCGACAAGGAGAGTGCCGGCATCTCCCTCGACTTGCTAGGCATGTCGCCGAGCACCCACGCGATCCTGACCGATGCGCTCTCGGAACCCAATGGGATTATCCTTGTGACGGGCCCCACAGGTTCAGGCAAGACGACCACGCTTTATGCAGGGCTCAAACAGCTTAACGACGGCAGCCGCAATATCCTGACGGTCGAGGATCCGGTGGAATATGCGATCGAGGGGATCGGCCAGACTCAGGTGAACGCCAAAGTCGGCCTGACTTTTGCTGCGGGGCTTAGAGCGATCCTTCGGCAAGATCCCGACGTGGTCATGATCGGTGAGATACGCGACCGGGAGACGGCAGAAATTGCGGTGCAGGCCAGTCTCACCGGCCATCTGGTGCTCTCGACCGTCCACACCAATGACGCGGTGGGAGCGATCACCAGGATGCGCGATATGAAAGTGGAGCCGTTTCTGCTGGCTTCGACATTACGCGCAGTCGTTGCCCAGCGTCTGGTTCGAAAACTCTGCGAACATTGCCGCACGCCGATCCAGGCGGACGGCTCGCTCGCCTCTTTGCTTGGTTTTGACAATGGCACGGTGGTCTATCGCGAGACCGGCTGCGACCATTGCAACCAGACCGGTTTTCAGGGCCGGATCGGCGTGTTCGAGGCGATCCGTATTGATGACACGTTGCGCAAATTGATCAATGATGGCGGCGACGAGGCGCGCATTGCATCGCATGCATTTCTCAAACAGCCCAATCTCGGCTCCGCGGCCCGGGCGCTCGTCCGCGAAGGCCTAACCACTGCCGAAGAAGGAATCCGGATATCCCGCCGCGAAAGCGAGACCATATTGATTGGATGAGATGATTTCATCGGATATCAGTCCGCTTCTCTTCCCATGAAGCGATAGCGGCGTTACACTTCCGCATGACCGATACATCCACCATGACCTACGCGCGCTATCTGGCGCTGGACACATTGCTCGACGCGCAGCATCCCCGGTCCGATCTGGACGACGAGATGCTGTTCATCATCATCCACCAGACCAAGGAACTGTGGCTCAAGCAGATCATCCGCGAGATGCGCTTCGCCAAGCAGCAGATCAGGACCGATGCGCTGGTGCCGGCCTATAAGGCGCTGGCGCGGGTCAGCCGGATTCAGGCTGTCATGACGCTGAGCTGGGACGTATTGTCGACCATGACGCCGAGCGATTATACGCGCTTCCGTCATGTTCTAGGACCCAGCTCGGGTTTCCAGTCCGACCAGTTCCGGACCGTCGAATATATGCTCGGCCTCAAGGACAAGGGCTTCCTGAAATATCAGGAGGATCGTCCGGAAGCGCAGTCGGCGATGCAGGCCGCGCTGGACCAGCCGAGCATCTGGGATGATGCGATCGCGGCGCTCGCGCGGGCCGGTTTCGATATTGATCCGGAGCTGCTGCACCGCGATTTTTCGCAATCCCATCAACCGTCCGAACAGGTCGAGTCGGCGTTTCTGGAAGTCTATCGCAAGCCCGAGCAATATTGGGAACTCTATCAGCTGGCGGAAAAGCTGGTCGATCTGGATGATGCGATGGCGACCTGGCGCCACAAGCATGTGCTGACGGTCGAGCGGATCATCGGCGGCAAATTGGGCACCGGCGGGACGGCGGGCGCTTCCTACCTGCAGAGCACATTGGGCAAACGCGCTTTTCCCGAACTATGGTCACTGCGTACCCAGTTATGAGCTGGAAACATCTGTTCTCCCGCTCTCTGTCGGCCAATCCGGAGCGGCTGCATTTTGCTGCTCACAGCCACCATCTCTGGCCCGATGCCAGCCACGACGGCCATATGACTGCTTGGCAGGATGCAGCGGCGTTGGCGGATCACAAATGGGACAAGATCATGGGGCCGGTCTGGACCGCAGCGCAGCAGCATGTTGCGAATGAACTGAACCTGCCCGATCCTGCCACCCTGTGCTTCGCGCCGAACACGCATGATTTCATCGTGCGCCTGTTGTCGACCATCCCGAAGCGGCCGGTCCGGGTGCTCGCAACCGATGGCGAGTTTCACAGTTTTCGTCGGCAGATGACCCGCTGGGTGGAGGCAGGGGAGGTCGTCCTGCAAACCGCTTCGCCGGACAGCTTGCTGGAGACGGCCCGATCCGGGCATTTCGACCTGATATTTGTGAGCCATGTGCTGTTCAATTCCGGCGCCATTGTCTCCGTGCTGGAAGAGCTTACGGCGCTGGCGCGTCCCGAGGGACCTTGGGTTGTGATCGATGGCTACCATGGCTTCATGGCGATCGAGACCGACCTGTCGGACATCGCCGACGGGGTATTTTATCTCTCGGGCGGGTACAAATATGCGATGGCCGGGGAAGGGGCCTGCTTCCTGCATGCGCCTCCGGGCTATGCCGGACGGCCTGTGGTGACCGGCTGGTATGCCGCCTTTGACGATCTTGCCTCGCCGCCGGGAGATGTCGGCTATGCGCCGGACGGGCGGCGCTTTCTGGGCAGCACTTTTGATCCCTCCGGCCTTTACCGCTTCAACGCGGTGCAGAAAATGCTGACTAGTGAAGGCCTGACAACGGCGGTAATTTCGGACTATGTCGCTGGCCTTCAGACGCAGTTTCTGGAGGACGCACCGCTGGCAGATTTCGAACTGCTCAACCCGCTTGGCGACCGGGCGCACGCCCGTTTTCTCGCCTTTCGCGGTGACACAGCCTCCGCGCTCCATGACCGGCTGGCCGCGCGCAATGTCGTGACCGATGTGCGCGGCGATGTCCTGCGGATCGGCTTCGGTCTTTATCATGACCGCGACGATGTGGCGCGCTTGCTAAAAATAATAGGTGAGCCGGGCTGAGCAATTTGCCGCTACGGCCTGACAGCCCTGGCCCGTCACTCAGCGGCTTTCGAGATTTTGGCCGCACATTTTTCCATTGACCTGAGCAAATTCAGCCATAGGCTTAACCGATCAATTAAAGCCGCGTTGAAAAGGACAGACCATGAGCATTTCCGTCGATATCCAGAATGATGTGGCTCTTATCACCCTCGATGACGGCAAGGCCAATGCCGTCAATTTCGACCTGATGATTGCGCTCAACGAAGCGCTGGACAAGGCTGAGGCGGACGCCAAGGCGGTCGTGCTGGCAGGCCGTGAAGGCCGTTTTTCCGGCGGTTTTGATCTTGGCATGATGGGCGGCTTCACCCGCGAGGATTCCGTTCGTCTGCTCGACCGTGCTTCGGAGCTGGTGCTGCGGCTCTATGGTGGACCGCTTCCTGTGGTTGGTGCCTGCACCGGCCATGCGATTGCCATGGGCGTCTTCCTCCTCATGTCCTGCGACACGCGGGTGGGAGCCGCCGGCGAATTCAAGCTGGGCGCGAATGAATCGATCACCGGAATGACGCTGCCGGTATTCGCGGTCGAGCTCGCGCGCGACCGGCTCAGCCCGCTCCACCAGACCCGCGCGATGATACAGGCTTTCATCTATGATCCGAAAGGCGCGGTCGAGGCGGGATATCTGGATATGCTGGTGGAACCGGATAAGGTGGTCGGACAGGCAACAGCGATAGCGGAGCAACTCGCCAAGCTGCCGGGCCATGCCTATGCCTATCAGAAATCGGCGATGCGCAAGCCGGCGCTGGACGCGATCCGCGCGAGCATTGGCAATCATCCGAATTTGCGGAGCTAGGGTCTGGCCCTCAGTCTCTAGCGATGCTGGTCGATCAGGATCGGATTGCCGTCGGGATCGGTGAGCATGATGTTGGCCGGGCCTTCCCCGTCATCAGCCTGACTATCGAGCTGCACGCCCGCCGCCAGCAATGATTTCTGGATATCGCGGACATCATCGAAATCATCGAGATTCTGGCCATCCTGATCCCATCCGGGATTGAACGTCAGCATATTTTGGGGAAACATGCCCTCGAACAGGCCGATCAGCGTCTCGCCATTTTTCAGGATCAGCCATTTCTGGTCCTGATCGCCGCCGAATTGACCAAAGCCGAGCTTTTCGTAAAAGGCTCTGGAAGCGGCAATATCCTTCACCGCCAAGCTGATCGAAAAGGCTCCGAGTTTCATATTCATTCTCCTTGTGCGGGTTCATTGCCGTACGGGCAGGATTTTCGGATTTTGCAGAAGCGCAGCCGACAGGATCGATATGATCAGGCCGACCGGAAATATCTCCAGAAAGGTCATCGGCATGCGGATATAGATTTTTCCGTAGTCGGTTCGCATTTTTCCAGACCGGCGATTTCCTCCGCCAGTTTCTCCGCGGGCAGCCCGGCGGCCTTTCTGGCCTCGATCGCGCTGTTCACATAGCTGTCGATGAAAGCATAGCCGTTGCTCATCGAATAGAGTTCCCAGACCAATGTATAGATGATTCCGGCGATCACCGCGATGGCGAGCCCTATGGCAAAAGCGGGAAGAAAGCGGATCACCCCGCCCAGTTCCTGGTCGCGGTAGCGTTTGATGCCGATGAATATCATCGAAAGTGCAACCAGCATCGTCAGATAGCCGAACAGTTCGGATGACAGGAAACTACCGCCGTCGCTGACCACCAGGCCCAGGATCAGGGTGACGATAGTGATCGTTCCGGACAGCACTCCGTAAGTCAGGGCGATTTTCCGCATGGTCGTTCCTCCGCTTGAGCGGCGGTTATGGCACCTGCACCCACATTTGGAAATCACCCGGTTGGGTGATCTGGGGCCAATCACCCCGATATATTAGGGAATCAGATGCAGGGACCGCGCCTGTTCGATCGCCCTGACGCGGCCGCTGACCTGCAGTTTTTCGTAAAGTCTCGCGATATGGGTCTTCACGGTGTTGGGCGAAATATCGAGCGTCCGCGCGATCTCCTTGTTCGACTGTCCCGCCGCCAGCGCCACGAGTACTTCGAGTTCCCGGTCCGAAATGCCCAGCGATTTCAGCGCCGCCCTGTTCTGTTGAAACGGACCGCGCGCTTTTTTCGCGGTCAGCCTGTGCCCCACCCAGACGCCCAGCGCGGCAAAGACCAATGCGATCAGAACGACATAGATTTCCACCGAATAGACCTTGGTGAAATATTGATATTGCAGCCACTCCAGAGCGAAAACAGCGGCGGCGAGGGCTATGGCATAGAGGATGACAATCCGGACCACCGAACGGGACATGGTCACCCGCCGCTATTTTCTGCCGCGCCCGGAATTTCCCGCTTCATCAGCTTGCCGTATATCCAGCCGATGCCGATCAGCGCAAAGCCGAGGCCGAGGAAGGACAGGATTCTCAACAGGCCGTCCAGTTGCGCATCGATCAGGAAGACCTTGAACGTCACCAGGGTAAGCAGCAGCAATCCGCCGATCCGCAGCAGGGCGTTGGTCGTCTGGATGCCCCGCGCAAGCCAGGCAATGGCGAGCAGCAACAGACTGGCGCTGTACAGATATGTCTCCGTGGTCGTATATCCCGGTCCGCTGCTCATTACCGGGCCGCCTGGCCCGCTGGTGACATTCGTCGACAAAGCGATAATCGAGCCGTGAACGGCTTGCCGGACCGTCACCATGACCGCCGCGACGGTGGCGATCATGCTGCCGATTTCAAGCGAACGGATCCATTGATCCGCGCCTTCCTGCGCCGCTCTGGTTCTGGCAAACAACCACAGCCAGAGCGCCACGGCACCATAATGCAACGTCCCCAGATTGGCGAACGGAGCAGGTCCCATCATCTGTCGCACATTGGTGGGACTGAGCAGCAGCAGATCAAAATAGACAAAGCGGAACAGCGCGATTGCGGCCAGTGTCCAACCCAGCATCCTTATTGTAAATATCCATTCGCCAGGCCATGGGCGGCGCAGCAACAGCCAGCCGGCCGCCGCGAACAAATGGGTGAATATCGCCCGTTCGGCAAAGCCATATTGGACGAACTGCTCTATCGATCCGATCGCGAGAATCTGCTTGAGCAGCAGATAGGCGAAGGCACCCGAGCCGATGAGCCCGACAATGGCCAGGATCGCCGCCAGATGCCGCTCCAATATCCCGCGGAAGACATAGGCCAGCGCCAGAAGCGCGAGACACGGGATCAGGAGTTCGGGCAACAGCAACCATGGGTCCGGCAGATAGTCGTAAAGGCCGGTTTCGCCGCTGAGTGAAGCGAATAAGGTGAGGGCAAGCCCGCTCGAGGAAATCGCGGCCATCACGCCGCCCGTGATGGCGCCTGCAAAGGCCTCCCGGGCCACGGCCTTGCTGTTGCAATATCGTGCCCAGGCCGCGAGGCCAGCCGCAACCAGGATGATAAGGATCGCTGCGAACCTGTCCGGCGTCCACAACCACAAGGCGGCTGTCAGAAATATCGCTGTGAGCGCGCTTGCCACTGCCAAAACGATCAAGCCGCTTTGCAACCGGCTACGCCAGGCCATGATGCCGGTGCTGATGCCGACAAGGAAGCAGGCGGCTCCCCAGCCATTGTTTGTCCATTCCAGTCGGCCAAGAATCGCTGCCACAACCAGCATTCCGGTCGGCGCCGCCAGTCCGATGAACGCCCAGATGCTACCGTCCTTTTCGCGCAGCGCGAAGACATGCCCGGCGAGACCGAAAAGCACTGCAAAGCCGATGGCGGGGAGCAGGTCGCCCTGATCCGGTC
This sequence comes from Sphingopyxis sp. BSNA05, assembly GCF_013265645.1. NCBI lineage: Bacteria > Pseudomonadati > Pseudomonadota > Alphaproteobacteria > Sphingomonadales > Sphingopyxidaceae > Sphingopyxis > Sphingopyxis sp. BSNA05. Next base: position 51,007 of record NZ_PYIA01000023.1, read on the forward strand.
CATAGTCCGAAAAGGCAGCGGCGACCATCGCAAGTGTCAAACCCAGAGCGCCCGCAGCGGCTGGTGTCATTTCCGCGTCTCGCCAGCTCAGCGCGATCGCAAATATGGCGAGCACCGCGAAGAACAGCCAGCTGGCGGGCGAATATTCTATCAGTGGCGCGAGGATGATCAGCTGGACCAGTCCGGCGGCGAGCGGAATGCTCCGCATGGCCACCTTGGGGACACCAAAAATCCGGTCGGTGCGGGACAGGGTCAGCACACCGCCGATCGCGAGCAGGATGATGAAAATGCTGACCAGGGAACTGTCGCCGGATATGTCCATGAACAGCAGGGCCGTGGTCCAGATCACGCTACCGCCAGTGGCGAGCAGCGCCAGCCAGGCCCAGCCGCGATGGATCGCGAGACCGAACAGTCCCGCTGTGAAAATACCGAGATAAATGACCAGGGGCGCGATCGATTCAGGCCCAACCCCGGCGACATAGGGCGCAGCGAAACCGCCAATCAGGCCCATGATAGCCGTCGGTGGTCCGTGCTTTTGCGACAACAGGAAGGCAAGGATGGTGATCGCGACAACCCCGGTCAGGGCGCTGGTCAGGCCGAGCAGGCCATAAAGTTCGCTGGCCATGTACAGTGTTGCGTAAAGCACGGCGACCCCCGCGCTGCGACGCTGTGGCCGATCCGCAAGTCGTCCGTGAAAATCCTGCCCAGGCGCGGGATACGATGACCGAATTCGGCTGCTCCGATCAGCAATAGTCCGAACAGGGCTGCGGTTGCGCAGCGTGCGGCCGGACCGAACAGACCGGCTTCGATCGAGAAACGGACGAGAAAAATCCGGCGAACACCAGCGCAATGCCGCCAATCCAGATCGGCAATTTGCCACCGATCAGATCTTCAAACCGCTTGCCGGCACTGGCGGGAGCCTCTTCTTCGACGGGCTCAAAATGTTCGGACACTTCTGCAGCCTGTTCCACACTCGCCGTTGCCTCAGCTTCTTCGGTCAGGCGGGGACTGTCCGGAACGCGTTTCGGGCGCGCTCTCCGCAACGGTTCTGCACCGGGAACGGGCTCGGCGTTGCGAACGGGCGCGGAAATTTTCTCGACCGCGCTGTTCAGCTCGCTCAGGCCATATTCCAGTTCTTCGATGCGGGCGCGAAGATATTTGATGGTTTTCCGGCTGTCGAAAACCACAAAGAAAAGGACGACCAGCCCGACGAAGATCAGAAATGTCATACGCTGCTATTCCTCATTCAACAGATATTTTTGCCAGAAGAGCAGGCTCGCCCAGAATTGATAATCGGCATTGGCTTTCTTGCGGAAACCGTGCCCCTCGTTCTCGGCCAGCAGATGCCAGGCGGGACGGTCATTGGCGCGGACCGCGGCGACGATCTGGTCGGCTTCGCTGGCCGGGACGCGCGGATCATTGGCGCCCGTCACCACCATCAGCGGAATATCGATTTCGCTAGCGCGGAGCAGGGGGCTGATTTCCTCGAGTTTCGCGCGCTGTTCGGGAATGCGCTCGTCGCCATATTCCACCCGCCGCAAATCGCGGCGATAGGCCTGGGTGTTTTCCAGGAACGTGACGAAATTCGAGATGCCGACAACCTCCAGCCCGGCCTTCAGCTTCTTGCCGTAGCGCAGCATCGACGCGAGCGTCATATAGCCGCCATAGCTGCCGCCGGTCACAGCGATGCGCTTGCGGTCGACGTGCCGGTCGTTGCGCAGATGGTCGAGAAACGCTCCGATATCCAGCACGCTGTCCTCGCGCCGCCACGGACCATTGTCCAGCGCGACAAATCTTTTGCCAAAGCCGGTCGACCCCCGGACATTGGGATAGAATATCGCGATGCCCAGTTCGTTGATCAGATAATTGCTGCGCCCCAGAAAGCGGGGTGTGGCCTGGCCTTCCGGCCCACCGTGGATGTTGATGATCAGCGGCCGCTTGCCCTTGTGCCGGGCGGGGTCGGGCCGGTAGAGAAAGCCGGAAATTTTCTCGCCGTCGAAACTTTCTATCTCGACCAGTTCAGGCGCGACATTGTCGGCGCTGTCCAGCCCGCCGGTCTCGCTTCTGGTCCAGCGGGTGATCGCGAGCGTCTCCGGATTGACGCTATAGGCGTCGGTGCCGGTGCGGTTGCTGTTCAGCGTGATGCCCAGCTCTCCCCAGGGCGCGAACTGGACGCCGCTGATCACGCCGTCGGACAGGCCCTCGACGACGCGGATTTCTCCGCTTTCCATGTCATAGAATTTGAGTACGGAACGGCCGGCATGGTTGACTTCAAAGGCAATCCAGCGTCCGTCTTCGCTGATATCGAAGTCGGTGATATCCCGGATTTTCTCGTCTATTACCGGCTCGAACCGGCCGGTTTCCAGATTGACGATGCCGAGCCTTTTGACATCGCTGCCGTCGTCCGACGCTGCCCAGAGGCGGCCGTCGGGCGCGAATTTCAGCCCGTCATAGGCAACCGGCCGTTCGCTGTCGGTCAGCTTGCGCGACGTTCCCTGCGCGATGTCGATCAGATAGAGCTGGTTGTCGGTGACCGAGACATAGTTGAACACCAGCAACTGCTTGTCATCCGGCGAAAAATCGATCGGAAACCAGCCGCCACCGGTCGAGGCGACCAGCATTTTCGCGCTTTCCGGGCGGGCCGGGTTCATCAGATAGATGTCGTTATACAGTCCGGTGCGCTTGTTCGAGCCGAAGGCGACCAATGTGCCGCTGCTCGACCAGGGGCCCAGACTGTTGCGGCTTTCGCCGTCGGTGAGCATCTTCGGCTGGCCCTTTTCCAGCGCGAAAATCTGGTTCACCTCGTTGCCGCCGCTGTCCTTCTGGAACAGCAGAGCCGAGCCGTCGGGCGCATAGCGGGCGGAATAGACCGGTTCGCCGGCGAAGGTCAGTTGCTCGCGCTGGCCCATCGGGGTGGC
>NZ_PYIA01000024.1:0-21426 GCF_013265645.1 Sphingopyxis sp. BSNA05
TTCGCGGCTTCGCGTGATTCAATAACAGCGACGCCGTCAAATTCGCCGGCGTGATGGCGATTGTATTGATTCATTTGCATCCCTCGCACCCCAATCGCAAACTGCGAACGTGGACGAATGGACCTTAAAACAAGTTCAGCATGACGAGTTGTGTGTTCTGGGAATTGGAGGCGATCAAGGTCAGTCATTATCGTTCCCACAGTTTGCACAGAACTTATTAGGCGAGAAGCTGAAATCTTTCCCTTGATATCCATTCTCCGGAAAATCATTAAATATCGAGTGGTTACATGATGAACATTCTGTGAAACGAAAGTATCGAAAAATATAATAGGTCAATGTCGGTACAGGAAATTCCCATCGACCGAATGGGCTAATCAGCGGCACGATGAATGTAAACGCTATTAAAAACGCCATTTCAAAACCAAAGTGGAACAAAGCAAAAATAGCGACACTGTGAGTCCAAATTCAAAAATCGCATCAACCAACAAAGTTTGAGCTTTGAAAATAGACAAAGACTCACCGCGCCGCCTTCTTCAACGCCAACCTGACAAGCGCATCCAGTGTCGCGCCATCGCCGGCCTCGGCATCCGCCGCTGCCACCGCCGCGCTCGCATCCGCCGGTTTAAAGCCCAAATTTTGCAGCGCGCTGACCGCATCGGCGCTGTTGTTCGAGGGCGCGTGGACCGCGCCGCCGGCTCCACTAATCGGATCGGTCGCAATACCGCCGACCTTGTCTTTCAACTCATTGACGATCCGCAGCGCCAGTTTCGGACCAACCCCGTTCGCCCGCGAAACCATCGACTTGTCGCCGGTCGCCACGGCCCGCGAAATTTCTCCCGGTTCCAATGCCGACAATATCGCCAGAGCCACCTTGCCGCCGACGCCCTGTACCGAGATCAGCAGGCGGAACCAGTCGCGCTCCGAGCTGCTGGCAAAGCCCATCAGCCGCATGTCGGTCTCGCTGACCTGCATCTCGGTATAGATGGTCGCGCCATCGCCCTTGCCGCCAATCGCGCTGATGGTGCGGGAGGAACAGAAGACCAGATAGCCGACGCCATTTACATCGAGCACGATATTGTCCGTGCCGATTTCGTCGATGGTGCCGGTCAGTTTTGCGATCATATTGTTGTTTTAGACTAACTTGGCACGCAATCCAGTGTTCTTTCTCTACCCCGCGCAAGCGGGCTACAAAATAGGAGCTCGCACAAAGACACGAAGGCACTAAGCGATTGGTGCCTAGGACTTGTCTTCGTGACTTTGTGGGATCGTGTGCGAAAAATTAATCCGGTCCTTCGACAGGCTCAGGACGAACGGTGCTTTGCTCCGCTATCTCTTCCGGTGATGCGCGTGGGTGATCGCCACCGCCAGCGCATCGGCGGCATCCGCGCCGGCCAGCTTCACGCCGGGCAGCAGGATCTTGATCATCGCCTGCACCTGGTCCTTGTCCGCCTTGCCGACCCCCACCACCGATTTCTTGACCGTCTTCGCCGAATATTCGCCGACTTCGATCCCCGTCCGCGAAGCGCCGAGCAGCACGACGCCGCGCGCCTGTCCCAGCTTCAATGTGCTCTGCGGATTGCTGTTGACGAACACTTCCTCGACCGCTGCCGCATCCGGTTTATATTCCAGCAGCAGATCGGTCAGCTCGAGATCGAGCTTGAGCAGACGGCTGGCCATCGCCATTTTGCTGTCGGTCTTGATCTGGCCATTGGCGATATGGGACAGGCGATTGCCGTCCGCGACAATCACCCCCCAGCCGGTGGTGCCAAGACCCGGATCGAGGCCGAGAATGATCAATTCAGCTCCGCCCCATCAGATTGGCAAACCGATGCGCCGGCCAACAAAAGCCATGATCATATAAAGGCTTACCGTCAGCAAGCATCCGGTCCCCAGCGACAACCAGAAGCCGATACCATTGCGCAGCATCACCGGAATCAGCAGGAACATTGGAAGAGATGGAAGCACATACCAGAAGGTCGCCTCGGCATGGAGCGCCATGTTTTCTGTGTCGGGCCGCGCATACCAGAGGAAGGCCATGCCCAATATCGAGATCAGGGGCAGCGAGGCGACGAGCGCCCCGAAGCTGGGCTGGCGCTGGGCGATGGTTGCCACCAGAGCCACGATCACTCCTGCCAGAGCGGCCTTGGCGGCAAATTCCCACATCAGCCGGCGTTCAGTTTTCCATGATTTCGTCGGACACGTCATAATTGCCCCAGACCGTCTGGACGTCGTCATCGTCTTCCAGAAGATCGATCAGGTTGAGCAAGGTCTCCGCCTGCTCCTGGTCGACTTCGACCTGAACCGTCGGGCGCCATGCGAGCTTCACGCTGGCCGCTTCGCCGAGCGCCTTTTCGAGCGCTCCGGAAACCTCGTGCAGGTCTTCCATCGCGGTCCAGATTTCATGGCCGTCCTCATCGGAAGAAATATCTTCCGCGCCCGCTTCCATTGCCGCTTCGAGGACTGTTTCCTCGTCGCCGGCGCTGGCCGGATATTGAATATAGCCGACCCGGTCAAAACCGTGCGAAACCGAACCGCTTTCGCCCAGATTGCCGCCATTGCGCGACATGATCGTCCGGACATTGGTAAAAGTGCGGTTATTATTGTCGGTCAGCGTCTCGATGATCAGCGACACGCCGCCGGGGCCGAAACCTTCATAGCGGATCTCGCTATAGTCATCGCCTTCGTTGGCCGACGCCTTTTCGATCGCGCGCTGGATATTGTCCTTCGGCATCGACACCGCCTTGGCGCTGTTGACCGCGAGCCGCAGGCGCGGATTGAAATCCGGGTCCGGCATGCCGGACTTGGCCGCCACAGTTATCTCGCGCGAGAGCTTCGAAAATTGCGCCGCACGCTTCTTGTCCTGAGCGCCCTTGCGATGCTTGATATTGTTAAATTTACTATGGCCTGCCATTTTACCTCAAATTCCCGATTTGCTTAATCCACAACAACCGCGGTTCCGGACGCGGATACCATCAGCATTGAACCCTTTTCGCCGACGACCTCATAGTCAAGATCCACGCCGACCACGGCATTGGCCCCGACCTTCGCCGCTTCGGCTTCCATCTCCGCCAGCGCTTCATCGCGCGCGCGTTTCAGGACATTTTCATATTTGCCCGAGCGTCCGCCGACAATGTCGGTGATGCTGGCGAACAGGTCGCGGAACAGATTGGCACCGACAATCACCTCGCCGATGACGATCCCGCGATAGTCGCGAATCGCATGCCCCTCGACCGAGGGGGTGGTGGTGACGATTATCCTGCCTGTCATAATTTTCAGATCCCGAACCAGTTACCTGCTGCTGTTAATCTCCTGCAGCCGTTAGAGCAACTGCTGAAACCACGCAACGTCGCGCCAACCACCCATTTTCCAGCCCACTTGCCTGTAGATGCCAACCGGGTCGAAGCCCATTGCCCGGTGCAGGGCAATACTGGCCTCGTTCGGCAGGGCGATTCCCGCAAAGGCAGCGTGCATTTTTCTCGCCTTCAGCCGTGGCAAAAGCGCCTCGTACAGACTCCGTCCGATGCCACGGCGCTTGTGATCGGGATCGACATATGCCGCCACATCGCAGCTGGTGTGATAAGCGGCCCGGGTGCGATGGCCGGAGCCATAAGCATAGCCGAGCACCCGGCCATCCGTTTCTGCAACCAGCCAGTCGTGCGTGTCCAGCGCCCCGGCTATCCGGCCAGCCATTGCGGCATCATCCGGCGGGTCCGTCTCGAAACTGACCCAGCTGTCGGTTACGAAGGGCGCGTAGATTTCGGCACAGCGCGGCGCATCAGCAACCGTCGCTGGCCGAATCGCGATCATCAGGCCAGACCAAGCGCCGACTTGTAGGTGTCGAGAATGGCTTCCATTTCCTGACGGTCATGGGTTTCCATCTTCCGCAGCCGGACAATCTGACGCATGATCTTCGCGTCATAACCCTGTGATTTCGCTTCGGAATAAACATCGCGGATATCGTCCGCCATGCCCTTTTTCTCTTCTTCCAGCCGCTCGATACGTTCGATAAACAGACGCAGCTGGTCTGCGGCAACATTGCCTTCGCTCATTCTTCATTCCTTTGAAATAACATGTTCGGATTCGATGCCCGTCTTTAAGATGCGCCGGCGTTTTTGGCCACGCTTTCCTTCATCTTTTTGAGCCGTTCCGGGGTTGCCTCGGTCTGGTATTTTCGCTTCCATTCGCTTGCCGGCATGCCGTGGATCGCCTCGCGGGCCTCGTCCTTTGTCATGGAGCCGCCAGCTTCCTCGGTCGCCTCCATCACCCAGTCGGCCAGACAGTTGCGACAGAAGCCGGCCAGTCCCATCAGATCGATATTTTCCGCATCGTGGCGGTGCTGGAGATGATTGACCAGACGGCGAAAGGCAGCAGCGGCGGCGGCATCGGTTATTTGATCGGTCATATTTGTTTCCATTGTTATTTGTTATTATCCTGTCATGAATTAGAAACAGGAAACGCGCAGGTAAAGCGTCACTAAGGATTTTTGCATGGCATCGCCGATCTTCTCCCGTAATCGCAAAGTGAAAGTGCTCGCAACGCTTGGCCCGTCCAGCGGCAGCCCGGAAATGATCGAGAAAATGTACCGCGCCGGTGTCGATGCCTTCCGGATGAACATGAGCCACGGCGAGCACGCGGCGCACGCCGCCAACGTGAAGTCGATCCGGGCGCTGGAAAAGAAAGTCGGCCGGCCGATCACGATACTCGCCGATCTGCAGGGGCCGAAGCTGCGCATCGGCACATTTGCCAAGCCGCCCGTAATGCTGGAAGAAGGCCAGCGTTTCACGCTCGACATGCTCAAGCAAAAAGGCGACGCGAAGCGTGTCACGCTGCCGCACAAGGAAATTCTGGGCACGCTGAAGCCCGGGCATACATTGCTGCTCGATGACGGCAAAATCCGGCTGGAAGTGACCGAAGCCGACGGCAAGAGCGTCGAGACCAAAGTGATCGTCGGCGGCGAAATTTCCGACCGCAAGGGGGTCAATGTCCCCGAAGTCGTTCTGCCGGTTAGCTCGCTGACCGACAAGGACCGCAAGGATCTGACCTTCGCGCTGGAACAGGATGTCGACTGGATCGCGCTCAGCTTTGTCCAGCGTCCGGAAGATGTCGCAGAGGCAAGACGCCTCATTCGCGGCAAGGCTGCCCTGCTGGCCAAGATCGAGAAGCCGGCGGCGATTGATCGGCTCGACGAGATACTCGAACTGTCGGACGCCGTGATGGTCGCGCGCGGTGATCTCGGGGTGGAGCTGCTGCCGGAACAGGTTCCGCCGCTGCAGAAGAAGATCGTTGCCGCTGCCCGCAAACTGGGCCGTCCGGTGGTCGTCGCCACACAGATGCTCGAATCGATGATCAAGTCGCCGACACCGACTCGCGCCGAAGTGTCCGATGTCGCCACCGCGATCTACGACGGCGCCGACGCGATCATGCTGTCGGCCGAATCCGCCGTTGGCGACTGGCCGATCGAGGCGGCGACGATGATGGACCGGATCGCCGCGCAGGTGGAAAATGATCCGTCCTACGCCGACCGGGTCCATTTTACCGAGACCGTGCCGGATGAAACGACCGCCGATGCTCTTGCTGCCGCGAGTTACAATATTGCCCGCACGATCGAGACCTCGGCGATTGTCTGCTATACGTCATCCGGCTCGACCGCCCGGAGAATGGCCCGCGAACGGCCCTCGGTGCCGCTGCTCGTGCTGACGCCGGACCGCCACACGGCGCGGCGGGTCGGCCTGCTCTGGGGGGCTTATGCCGTGGTCACAAAGGACGTAAGCGATTTTGAGGAAATGATTGCCAAGGCCAAGCGGATGGCGTTGCGGCACAAGCTCGGAAAAGCGGGTTCCCGCTTGATCGTTTGCGCCGGTGTGCCCTTCGGTACGCCCGGCTCAACCAACCTGCTGCATATCGTGAGGCTGAGCGGCGACGAGCTCAAGCGCAGCTAAAGCAGGCGCAAGGCCTGCAGTTCCTGTTCCAGTCTGGCGGCATCACTGAAATGATGGCCGGCAAGACCCATCGCTTCGCCCGCCTCGATATTGTCCAGCCGGTCATCAATGAACAAACATTGCTCGGCGCGACGGCCGAAGCGGTTCAGCGCCAGTTCGTAGATCGCTTGGTCAGGCTTGATCAGCTTTTCTTCACCGGAAATGACAATATCGGAGAACATCTCGAATATCGGCGCCGACGGCCGGAACTGCGCCCAGGATTCAGCCCCGAAATTGCTGATGGCGAACAGGGGAACGGCGCGCTCCGCCAGCAGCCGGACAAGATCGATCATGCCTTGCACCGGTCCCGGAATGGTTTCCGGAAAGCGCTCGGAATAGGCAATGATATGGTCCCGATATTCGGGAAATTCGCGGCTTCGCTCCGCAACCATGTCGGCAAAGGGCCGGCCGGCGTCGTGCTGGAAATGCCATTCCGGTGTCACCACATGGGCGAGAAACCAGTCCAGCTCTTCCGGATCGTCAATCAGTTTTTCAAAGAGACAGCGCAAATCCCAGCGATACAGGACATTGCCTATATCGAAGATGACCGTGTCAATTTTTGAGATGGCAGAACTCCCGCCAAAAACAGGCGATTAACCCTGGCGCGCTTGAACCGGCGATTCGTCTTGTTGATCACATAGGTGCGACCACGGCGACGGATGACGCGGCAATCCCGGTGACGGTTTTTAAGCGACTTCAAAGAGTTGCGGACTTTCATTTTGGTACCACGCCTTGATTATCTGAATTTCTTGAAAGCAGCCTTGCTGCGTTGAAGCAGGGCAATTAAGGTCGGTGGCGGTCAAAGTCAAGCGAACAGCTTTAATCTCCGCGAATTTCGATCAGTTTGCGTTCCCACGCCAGTGCATGGGCGACAATTTCGTCGAGATCGGCATGTTTCGGCTGCCAGGGAAAGCGGTCCATGATCGCCCGGTTGTCGGAAATCAGCGAATCGGGGTCGCCGGCGCGGCGTCCTTCCATTTTCCGCTTGATTCGCAGGTTGGTGACCCGGTCAACCGCATCGAGCACCTCGAGCACCGAAAAGCCGCGGCCATAGCCGCAATTGAGCAGATGGTTCTGCTCCGGCTCAGCGATCAACGCTTCGAGCGCCAGCACATGGGCAGCGGCCAGATCGGACACATGGATATAGTCGCGCACGCCGGTGCCGTCCGCCGTGTCATAGTCGGTGCCAAAGACCGCGACGCTTTCGCGCTTGCCCAGGGCAGCCTCGACCGCGACCTTGATCAAATGCGTCGCTCCGGCGGTGGACTGACCGGTCCGTGCCTGCGGATCGGCACCGGCGACGTTGAAATAGCGCAGGGCACAGAAATTCAGGTCATGCACCGCCGCGACGTCGCGGAGCATATGCTCGGTCATCAGCTTGGACATGCCATAGGGATTGATCGGCAGCTGCGGCGTGCTTTCGCTGACCGGGCTTTCCTCCGGAATGCCATAGGTTGCCGCAGTCGACGAGAAAATGAAATGACGGACGCCGCCTGTCACCGCCGATTCGATCAGGCTGCGGCTCTTGGCGCTGTTGTTGTGATAATATTTGAGCGGATTTTCGACCGATTCGGGGACGATGATCGATCCGGCAAAATGCATGATCGCGCCGATATTATCATCCTTGATGATCCGCGCCAGCAGATCCGAATCCTCGATATCGCCCTCGTGGAAGGCGACCCCATCGGGCACCGCCCAGCGAAAACCGGTGGTCAGATTGTCGATGACCGCGACCGGCCAGCCGGCATCCTGCAGGGCCAGCACCGCGTGGCTGCCGATATAGCCGGCACCGCCGGTGACCAGGATGGTGAAGGGTTTCGCCATGGTTTCTTAATCCCCTTTTCGTGCAATATCGGCTGTTTATCGCTCCGCCGTCACCAACCGGTTAAGCGCGGGCGGCCATGGATGCAATTTTTTGCCGCAGTCGCGGAGATTATGCGCTAATATGCGACGGGGCAAGTTTAGGAGTTAGTATTATGGCCGGTTTTCAATCATTTGCGACATTGCTCTTGGCAGGATCTCTTGTATCCGGATGCACGGCTATGACCCCGCCGGTTGACGTCACCCGCTTTCACAATGCCCAGCTTGCCCCGATTGCCCCGGGCAGCGTCACCATCAGGGCCAATATTACCGATGATGGTCCCGGTCGCAGCATCGAATATGCCAGCTATAGCGCGGCCCTGCTGCGCGAGTTGCAGCGCGTCGGCTTTACCGAAGCGCGCGACGATAGCGAAAAAAGCGACTATGTCGCGCGCTACACGCTCGAACGGTCGGTGTTGAGCGCCGGAGGGGCCCGCTCTCCCGTCTCGGTCGGAGTCGGCGGCAGCACCGGCAGCCGGGGATCGGGCGTCGGCCTGGGCATCGGTATTGATCTCAGCGGCCCGCCCAAGGACAAGATCGTCACCGACCTGTCGGTCCGGATCGCCAGGCGCAGTGACGGCAATGTCGTCTGGGAAGGCCGTGCCTCGATCGAGGCGAAGGAAGGATCACCGGCATCGCAGCCAGCCTGGCGGCGGCAAACTGGCCGAAGCCTTATTCAAGGACTTCCCCGGAGAGTCCGGAACCACTATCAGGGTGAAATGACCATAAATATCACCAGCGCTTTCGATAGCGGCAATATCGAAGTCCATGCCATCAATGGCACCACCGCAAAATTGTCCATCCGCAAGGACAAGGACAGCGAATTTTTCCAGTGGTTCCATTTCCGCGTGACCTGCGCGGTCGGCGACGAGCTGGAACTGGCCATCACCGGCCTGAAAGAATCGGCCTATCCGCAGGGCTGGCCCGACTATGACGCCTGTGTCAGCGAGGACCGGGACTATTGGGGCCGCGCGCCGAGCAGCTATGACGAGGCGAGCGGCATCCTGACGATCCGCTATACGGCCAGCAGCAATATTGTCTGGTTTGCCTATTTCGCGCCCTACAGCATCGAGCGCCATCATGATCTGGTTGCCGAAACCGCATCGGTCGAAGGCGTCACTGCCCGCGCGCTCGGCCACAGCCTGGAAGGACAGCCGATCGACTGTCTCGAGATGGGGACCGGCGACAAGCAGGTCTGGCTCTACGCCCGCCAGCATCCCGGCGAAAGCATGGCCGAATGGTGGATGGAAGGCGCGCTGGAAATGCTGACCGACCCGGCTGACCCGAATGCACGGCTGCTGTTGCAGCATTGCCGCTTCCATATCGTCCCGAACATGAACCCGGATGGTTCGTGCAGAGGTCATCTGCGAACCAATTTTGCCGGTACCAATCTCAATCGGGAATGGGATCAACCAAGCGCCGAGAAATCCCCCGAAGTGCTGTGCGTCCGCGATGCGATGGACGAGAGTGGTGTGGACTTCGCCATGGACGTGCACGGCGACGAGGCGATACCGGCGGTTTTCATCGCCGGTTTTGAAGGCATCCCCTCGATCACCGAAACGCAGCTGGAAAAATATCACAGCTATCGCAACCGGCTCGCCCAGCGCACCCCGGACTTCCAGACCACGCTCGGCTATCCGACCGCTGCCGAGGGCAAGGCCAATCTGTCGATGTCGACCAACCAGCTGGCTGAACGGTTCGGCGCGGTCGCGATGACTCTGGAGATGCCGTTCAAGGACAATCGCTGCCTGCCCGACGCCAGCCAGGGCTGGTCGCCCGAACGCTGCAACCTGCTGGCCCGCGAATGTCTGGCCACGCTGGCCGAGATGATTGACGATATCTAGATAATGGCGGAGCGGAGGGATTCGAACCCTCGATAGGTTGCCCTATACACGCTTTCCAAGCGTGCGCGATCGACCACTCTGCCACGGCTCCGCAAATACCGCCTGACCCGTGAATCCGGTCGAATGTCAGACAGCGCCGCTTCCCTAATGCGGGATTCGCGCTTTCGCAAGCGATAGTGTGGAGTTAGGGTGGTGCTAAGCAATTAAACCCGTTCGCGCTGCGCGTGCCGAAACGCAGTTGCAGACGCACCCGGTCCTTCGACAGGCTCAGGACGAACGGAATTTTGGGGATATGTTTATGAATAAGATCAGCGCCGTCACTTCAACATTCGCCCTGTTGATGGCGACACCCGCAATCGCGCAGGACACCGAAACAGCCGAATATCCGAGCCCCAATGCCATTGTCGAAGCCGCCCCGGCCAGCGACTGGGTGAAAATTCCGCCGAGCGACCTGCTGGTCATGGACCTTGCGCCCGATGCACAAGGCAACGCCCGCCGCGTGATCATCCAGCTGATGCCCGAGCCTTTCTCGCAAGGCTGGATCCGCAATATCCGCAAGCTTGCCGCCGCCCATTGGTGGGACGGCACCAGCATCAACCGGGTGCAGGACAATTATGTCGTGCAATGGGGCGATGCAGGATACGATAATCCGGAATCGGGCGAGACCGAGCAGAAGGCTTTGCCGGAGGGATTGGAGACGGTGCCGGAGAGTGATTATACCGTGAACCCGGGACTGATCGAAACAGCAAATCTGCTTCGATTGTTCGAGAGGCATTTTGAATGGGAAGTTGAACGCGCCGGAGAAGAACATATTCCGCCGGATGTTTCCAAAATTCCAAGCTCGCCATCTTTCAAACGCCTTATGCGCTAGACGGTGATTTGTTCGAAGAAGGCTGGCCCATAGCCTTTGATGAAACCGAAGAGGGCAAATGGCCGATCCACTGCTACGGCGCGGTCGGCGTAGGCCGGAATCTTTCCCCCGACACCGGCAGCGGCGCCGAACTTTACACCGTGATCGGCCATGCGCCGCGCCATCTCGACCGCAATATTGCGGTGGTCGGGCGGATTATCGAAGGGATCGAACATCTCTCCAGCCTGCCGCGCGGCAAGGGGCAGCTGGGATTTTACGAGGACGCCAGCAAGCGCGTGCCGATTAGATCCATCCGGCTGGGTGACGCGCTAGCCGAAGGCGCATCTCCCGCCTTCGAATATCTCGACACCAACAGTGCCATTTTCGCGAAATATGCCGACGCCCGGGCCAATCGCCGCGATCCGTTTTTCATTGTGCCGGATGGCGGCGCGGATATCTGTAATATTCCGGTGCCGGTGAGACGGGTAAGCGGCGAGTGAGGAGTGCAGCGCAGCTGCGGAGGCAGGTGCCCATCTCCTGTCATGGCGCCTAGCCGCTGACCCGGGAGATGGATCCCCGCCTTCGCGGGGAAACAATGGACGCCTTTCCGCTTTCCGACATCATGATATGTGATTCACGGATGGTTCCCCGGCGAAGGCCGGGGCCCAGAATATTCCCGCTTTCGCCTTTTAAACCGCACCGGCAGGACTCGACTGGACCCCGCCCTGCGGCGGGGCACAATTTTGCCTTTCCTACATCCGGTAATTTGGATTAATCTGGCCTCATGTTCCACCCCCTTTCCTCGACCTTCCACCCTCGGTTTCCAGCAATTTCCGTGCGCCGATCATCTTCCGGAATAGGGGGTGTGACCCTGTGTGACCCAAAGAATGTTCCCCGCCGCAGGGCGGGGCACGGAAACCGCCTTTACAAGGGCAGAAAGCTTTCTTTTTCTTAACAGTGTAAAGTTTGTAAAGTTCAGCAGGGAAAGAGTCGCATGAAAAACTATTTTCGATCCGCGCATATCGCCTTTTGTTCGCTTGCGGCAGCCTGTTTTTCACTCGTGTCTCCCGCGCTCGCGCAAGAAGAATCGCCGCAAGCCAACCCAGCAGAAATCCTCGCCGCTGCCCCGGCCGAACACTGGCTGCCCATCCCCCTCACCGACCTGATGATCCTGACTCTACCAGACGCCCCCGACGGAACGAAACGACAGGCGGTGATCCAGTTACTCCCCGCCAATCTCTCCGGCGGCCATGTCCGCAACGTCCGGACCTTCGCAAGGACCCGCTGGTGGGACGGCACCAAAATCTATCGCGTCGCAAAGGATTTCGTCACCCAGTTCGGCGGCAATCCCGATGCCAAGACACCGCCCAAGGGACTCGAGACCGTGCCGGAGAGCGAATATTTCAACCAGGCGCTCGGGGCGAAACGCGACACCGATATGGCGGCGCTGAAGGCTGCGGTGGATTATAGCAATCAATATCAGGGCACGGAAATCGAGCCGCTGATGACCATGATTTACGAGAATACGGGTGCGCAGACGGTCGGCTTTGGCGGCGGCTGGCCGATCGGCAGCCAGACCATCGACGGCGAGACGAAATATTATCCGCTGACCTGTCGCGGGTCGCTGTCCCCTGCCCATTATGATCCGCCGGACACCGGGACGGGTGCGGAAATGTCGGTGATCACCGGCGAAGCGGCGCGCAGCCTCGACACGACCTTCGGCATGGTCGGACGAGTGATCGACGGACTGGAGCATTTGCAGAATCTGCCGCTCGGCACCGATCCGGGCGGCTTCTATGCCGACAAATCGGAATATATCGAGATAAAGTCGATCCGGCTGGCCAGCGAGCTGCCGCTGGCAGAACAGCCGTCTTATAAATATCTCGCCAGCTACAGCCCGGCGCTGCTGCAATATATCGAGGCCCATGGCGGTTATGGCAATATCTGCACCGTCCCGGTGCCCATTAGGAAAGTTTCAGAATAGGGTAATAAAATTACAACGCGTCTCGCGCGCAGCGTCATTTGCTGGTAATGATGTGCGATTAGACTCGTCAGAACAGGAGCTCCTCCATGCGCGTTGGTACCCCCAGAGAAATCAAGAATCACGAATATCGGGTCGGCCTGACCCCCGAGTCGGTCCGCGAACTGACCGCCAATGGCCATGATGTGCTGGTCGAGACCGGTGCGGGCCTTGGCATCGGCGCCGAAGATTCCGAATATGTCGCCGCCGGTGCAACCATTGCTGCGACCGCTGCCGAAATCTTCGAAAAATGCGAAATGGTGGTCAAGGTCAAGGAACCGCAGGCGGTTGAACGCGCGATGCTGCGCGAAGGCCAGATATTGTTCACCTATCTCCATCTCGCGCCCGATCCGGAACAAACCGCCGATCTGGTCAAATCCAGGGCAACCTGCATTGCCTATGAGACGGTAACCGGCACCGGCGGGCTTCCCCTGCTCAAGCCGATGAGCCAGGTTGCCGGACGCATGTCGATCCAGGCCGGCGCGACCGCGCTGGAAAAAGCCCATGGCGGCCGCGGCATCTTGCTCGGCGGCGTCCCCGGCGTGGCTCCCGGCAAGGTCACGATCATCGGCGGCGGTGTCGTCGGTTTCAACGCTGCACAAATGGCGGCCGGCCTCGGCGCGGATGTGACGATCCTCGACCGTGATCCGGACGTGCTCGAATCGGTCGGCACCCATTTCGAATCACGCGCCAAGACGCGCTTCTCGAACAAGGCCAATCTGGCCGAATGCGTCGCCGAGGCTGATCTGGTGATCGGCGCGGTGCTGATCCCCGGAGCAGAAGCGCCGAAGCTGGTGACCCGCGACATGCTCTCGACCATGCGGCCCGGTTCGGTATTGTGCGACGTGGCGATCGACCAGGGCGGCTGTTTCGAAACCTCGAAGCCGACCACCCACGAAGATCCGACCTATGTGGTCGACGATATCGTCCATTATTGCGTCGCCAATATGCCCGGCGCGGTCTCGCGGACCTCGACCTATGCGCTCAACAATGTAACCCTGCCGCACACGCTGGCGATTGCCAACAAGGGCTGGGAAAGCGCGCTGCGCGAGGACCGTCATCTGGCCGAGGGGCTGAACGTGTGGAATGGTCATGTGACCTACAAGGCGGTCGCCGACGATCTCGGCTATGACTATATGCCGGTGTCGGAGGTTGTGGGATTGAAGGCTTAAATCTGGTTGGAGGCGATCGCCATATTGTGCACCTGCGCAGGCAGGTGCCCATCTCCAGACAGTTGGGCCAGACGCAATAGTTGGAGATGGACCCCGGCCTTCGCCGGGGCACTGAATGAAGGAACAACAGATGGCAGCAGCAGACCAGAAACCACTCGGATCGGGCTTTCACGCCAAGAGCGAACCGCACGAGATACTCGCCGGCATCGATCTGACCGGCAAGACCGCGATCGTCACCGGCGGCTATTCGGGAATCGGTCTGGAAACCACCCGGGCACTGGCGAATGCCGGTGCCACGGTGATCGTCCCGGTTCGCGATCCGGCCAAGGCGGAGGAGAATCTTGCCTCGATCGAGGGCGATGTCTCCTCGGCAAAATGGATCTCGCCGATCTCGATTCGGTGCGCGGCTTTGCCTCTTCGGTCTATGACTCTATCGATGCGCTCGACCTGCTGATCAACAATGCCGGTATCATGGCCTGCCCGCTGGAACGCGTCGGGCCGGGCTGGGAAAGCCAGTTTGGCGTCAATCATATGGGCCATTTCGCGCTGACCAAAGCGCTCTTGCCCTTGCTCGAAAAAGCCAGCGCACCCCGCGTCGTCGCGCTGTCCTCGATCGCCCACAAGCGAGGTGGCATCCTCTGGGACGATATCCAGTTCGAGAATAGCGAATATCAGAAATGGGTCGCCTATGCCCAGGCGAAGAGCGCCAACGCCCTGTTCGCCAATGCGCTGAGCCGCCGGATGCAGGCCTTTGGTGGCCGCGCTTTCTCGGTTCATCCGGGCGGGATTTTCACCCCGTTGCAGCGTCATCTGCCGGTCGACGAGCAGGTAGAACTGGGCTGGCTTAACAAGGACGGTAGCGTGCCACCAGCGGTTGCCGCAATCTTCAAGACGCCGTCACAGGGTTGCACCACCAGCCTGTGGGCCGCCACGTCTCCGCTGCTCAATGACATGCCCGGCGTCTATTGCGAGGATTGCGATGTCGCGCAGCTGATGGGCGAGGATAGCCTGCCCTATCAGCATTGCGCGCCGCATATCACGGTGGATGAAGACGCCGAGCGACTCTGGGAGATCAGCGAGAAACTGCTCGCCGCTGCATGATGGAGACGGAAGACCTGGGTGCCAGCGTATATGCCGGGCTACTGCAGCGCGATGCGAGCGGCTTTCTGTTGCAATGCGATGATGGCCAGCGCTACCGGCTCGAACTGCTGCGCACGCCGGTTGACGAGGTCGAGAAGCGGGTGGCGGTAACCGGCCGGGTCATCGACGGCGCGCTCTTGGAAGCGGACGGGATAAGGCTGGCATGAATTTCGTAGCGGCACAAAACGGCGATATCCCGGCGCTCCACGCGCTGGTCGAGAGCGCCTATCGCGGAGAGAGCGCGCGGCGCGGCTGGACC
Source organism: Sphingopyxis sp. BSNA05 (assembly GCF_013265645.1). Taxonomy (NCBI): domain Bacteria; kingdom Pseudomonadati; phylum Pseudomonadota; class Alphaproteobacteria; order Sphingomonadales; family Sphingopyxidaceae; genus Sphingopyxis; species Sphingopyxis sp. BSNA05. The sequence goes on from NZ_PYIA01000024.1 coordinate 15,124, forward strand.
CATGAAGCGGATCTGCTCGACGGCCAGCGCACCGATACCGAGGCGTTGCGCGAAATGATCGCGGCGGACAATCAGGTGATACTGCTTGCAAAGAAGGGCAATGCGATCACCGGATGCGTCCAGCTCTCCCGTGTCGGTGAAAAGCTCGCCTATCTGGGACTGTTGACCGTCGATCCTGCCTTGCAGGCAGGCGGTCTGGGTAAGCAATTGCTGGGAGAATCAGAGCGATTTGTGCGGGATCAATGGCAGGCCAATGCGATCGAGATGACCGTTATCCGGCAGCGCGAGGACCTGATCGCCTATTACGAACGCCGCGGTTATGCGCGGACCGGCGAGCACCGCCCCTTCCCGCATGGTGATCGGCGCTTCGGCCTGCCGAAGACCACGGAACTGGAATTTGCGGTGCTGCGCAAGCCGATCTAGGCGGCCTTGCCCTCAAGCGCCTTCTGCCGGCGCCGCTGGACCGAGCTGCCCAGACCCAGCGCTTCGCGATATTTGGCCACCGTGCGCCGGGCAATGTCGAACCCCCGCTCCTTGAGCAGGGCGACCAGCTTGTCGTCGGACAGGATCTTCTTGGGATCCTCGTTATCGATCAGGGACTTGATATGACTCTTCACCGCCTCCGCCGACGCCGCCTCGCCACCGGTCGAGGACTGGATTCCGCTGGTGAAGAAATATTTCAGCTCGAACGTCCCGCGCGAGCAGGAGAGATATTTGTTGGATGTCACCCGGCTGACCGTCGACTCATGCATCTCGATCTGCTCGGCGATATTCTTGAGCGTCAAGGGCCGGAGATGCGCCACGCCCTTACGGAAAAACTCTTCCTGCTGCTTGACGATTTCCGTCGCGACCTTGACGATCGTCCGCTGCCGCTGATCGAGCGCCTTGACCAGCCAGTTGGCGTCGGCGAGGCACTCGTTCAGCCATTCCTTCGACTGCTTGTCCTGCGCGCCGTCTTTCAGTTCGGAATAATAGCTGCGGTTCACCAGCACTTTGGGCAGGGTGGCGCTGTTCACCTCGATAATCCAGCGGTTGGTCCGTTCCGCGACAAACACGTCCGGCACCACGGACTCGACCGCCCCGCCGCCGATCTTGCAGCCGGGCTTCGGATCATAATTGCGCAATTCGCTGATCATATCCATCAGGTCTTCGTCATCGACACCGCATATGCGCTTGAGCTGCGGCAAAGCTCCCTTGGCAAGCAGATCGAGATTGTCGATCAGCCGCGCCATGGCGGGATCATAACGGTCCGCATCCTTGGCCTGCAATGCCAGACATTCTGCCAGATCTCTGGCGCCGACACCGACCGGGTCCAGTGTCTGGACGACACCCAAAATGCGCTCGACGTCGACAAGACCGACATTCAGGCGCTGGGCCAGCTCCAGCAGCTCTGCCTGCAAATAGCCGCATTCGTCGATCTGGTCGATGATATGCTGTGCGACAAACAGGTCGATACCGGAGAGCACAGCGCCGGCCTGTTCCATCAGATAGTCGGTGAGATTTGTCTCGGCCACCAGCATATTCTCGAAATCGGGCGCTTCGCCCCCGGGTGCCGAACCGGAACTGGCACCGTTCAATCCGAGCTGTCCGTCGAGCGCGCCATCGCTGTCCGACAGGCTGTTATTGGTAAAACTGTCCGTATGCCCTTCCATATCCAGAGCCGCTTCGGCTTCCGAAGGTCCGGCAGACAATATTTCGTCGCTGCCCTGCGCGCCCGGTTCGGCGGGCGGCTCCGGACCATCGCCAGACTCGCCGATCTCGGTCGATATCTCGCCGGTATCCAGAAGCGGATTCTTCTCGATCTCGTCGGAAATGAAGGTTTCCAGTTCGAGATTGGACAAGGTCAGCAGCTTGATCGCCTGCTGCAGTTGCGGCGTCATCACCAGCGACTGGCTTTGCCGCAAATCGAGGCGAGGCGCGAGTGCCATGGCTAGAGCGCAAAGCCCTCGCCGAGATAGAGCCGCCGGACATTGGCATCGGCAACCAGGTCTTCCGGACTGCCGGCGAACAATACCTGGCCGTCGTAGATGATGCAGGCGCGGTCGACGATATCCAGTGTCTCGCGCACATTATGGTCGGTGATCAACACGCCGATGCCGCGCTCGCGCAGCTGGCAAACCAGATCGCGGATATCGGCGATCGACAGGGGATCGATGCCGGCAAAGGGTTCGTCGAGCAGCACGATTGAGGGGCTTGCCGCGAGCGCGCGGGCAATCTCGCAGCGCCGCCGTTCACCGCCCGACAGCGCCATCGCCGGGGAACCGCGCAATTTCATCAGTCCGAATTCATCGAGCAGACGGTCGAGCGTTTCCGCTCTCACGCCGGAGTCGGGCTCCACCATCTCGAGCACCGCCATGATATTCTGCTCGACGGTCATACCGCGGAAGATCGATGTTTCCTGCGGGAGATATCCGATGCCGAGAATTGCACGACGATACATCGGCAGCGCCGTAATATCCTCGCCGTCCAGCATGATCCGTCCGGCATCCGGCCGGACCAGACCCATGACCGAATAGAAGCAAGTCGTTTTGCCCGCACCGTTGGGGCCGAGCAACCCGACGACTTCGCCTCGGCCCACAGAAAGGGAAACATCGGAAAGAACCGAACGCTTGTCGTAGCTCTTGGCGATAGAAACCACCGCCAGGCCATGTTCCATGGCATCGCTGGCCATCGCGGCGCCCGGATCGGCCATCGTTGTCGCGTCGGTCGCGGCTAAATCATTCATCACTGGTCCTCATTCGCATCGGCTGCCCTGTCTGTCGGCGGACAGCATGCCTCAATCTTATCGGAATTGGCAAGCTTTGTGCATGGAAGATTGAAATGCGCCATCAACGGTTGAAAATCCAGTGGCATCGGTTGCCACGCCGGCATGCGCCTCCCGCTGCCGCAATCGAACTGGATTCCCGGTAGCACTGGTTGAAAATTCAGTCTTTCCGCTGTGGAACCGTGAAGGTGCCGGACACCCGCCCGCTGGAATCCTGCGAGCCGACCGAAGAACCGCCGGTCGAACGCCCGTCGATCGTCGACCTGCCTGATTCGAGGTCGATAATGACCCGGCCACCGGAGAGTCGATTCGTTCCCTGAGTAAGCGTGACATTGCCGATCAGGGTTATCAGTCTCCGGTTGAGGTCATAAATGGCGACATCTCCAGAAGCGGTATCGCCGGCCTTGCGGATGGTGACACCGCCCGATGCGTCAATCCGGTCGATCTCGATCCCGCCGGTGCTGCGATAGGCCACGGTCATGCGCGCTGCATTGAGCGTCAGCCCGGCCTGATCGACTCGCACGGAACCCGACAGGACAACGCGGTCGGCCCGGTCCTGAACCTCGATCCGTCCGGCGTTGAAATTTACCGGTGCATTGCTGTCATGGCTTCCGAATACCTGGGCCGGTGCCGAACCCGTGAACAGGAGAAATGCAGAAGCAAGAACAAAACTGCCCGCAGTCAGGGAAAGAAAAGGGTGTAATTTCATCTAGCGTCTTCTTAATCCATTTTGTTCGATCCGCAAACGCGCATTGCCATCAAGGCTGACCGTGCGCTCCGCCAGATCCGCTTCGAGCCGGTCTGCGCCGAAGGTCCCGATATTGGTCCGCCCTTCCACCGAGCCATCGCTGCGCAAGCTGCGCTGCTTCAAGTCAACGGTGACATTGCTGGTCGAGAGACGATAGCCATTGGCCGCTTCAACCTGCACCGGCCCCGGTACCCGGACATTCTCTTGGTCCATGTCATAGCTGCCCTCGCTGGCGCGTATTTGGGCCGGCCCCTCTTTCAGCAATATCCGGGCCGACAGATCCTGCAGATCGACAATTGCTTCGCTCGAGCTTTTCTGCACCGCAGAACCGGCCTTGAGGGAAAATGGACGGCCTTCGCTATCTTCGCCGCGATACAGCGCCTCGGTAACCCGCATCCGCTCCTTCGCGACGTCAACGCTGTTCTTGTCCAGAACGAAGCTCAGTTCGCCGCTTGTCGTGAAGGGCGCCAGCGCCAGCATCGCGCCCAACAGGCCAACCCCCACGGGAAGAATGAAGCGCAGCCATTTAATGTTCCGGTCATGCGAACTGTTGGGAGCGGCGAACTCCTGGCGCTTTGTCCGGACAGGGTTGACGGTCGCAGGCATGGCTAGACCCTCATCCGCTGGCAATCGGCACCACGGCCGAGCAGGATTTCTGTCCGTTCAGGCATGCGCAAAATGTCGGTTTCCGGCCAGCCGGCGAGGTCGAGTCGTGCCCGGTCCGGCAAAAAGTCGAAGCAGGCCTGCGCGAGGGCCGTTCTGCCTTCCCGCTCAAGCCGGATTTCCAGTTCATCCTTCAGCCGGTGCAGAAAGCGAACGTCCGATGCGGCATATTCCTGCTGCGCGTCGCTCAGAACAGGATTGCCCCAGTCGCTTGACTGCTGCTGTTTCGATATATCCTGGCCAAGAAGCTCGCGGACCAGCTCTTTCAGCCCGTGGCGATCGGTATAGGTCCGGATGAGCCGCGAAGCGATCTTTGTGCAGAATACCGGTTCTGCCATCACGCCCATATAATGTTCGATGGCGGCGAGATCAAAACGGGCAAAATGATACAGCTTCACCCGGTCGGGATCGGACAAGATCGCCCGGAGATTGGGGGCGGAATAGTCGCTGTCAGGACCAAAACGGACCAGATGCTCGTCATCCCCGCCATCGGATATCTGGAGCAGGCAGAGTCGGTCACGCGGGGTCTGGAGGCCCATGGTTTCGGTGTCCACAGCAACCGCGCCGCCGCCGAGGACGCCTGCCGGGATATCTTCTTCATGAAAAAAACTGCCATTGATATTTGCCTGTCCAATTTATCGCTGAACCCGCTGCATTTCCCCAAACCTACCACTCGGTATGACACCATATTCGGCAGCGGGACATGGCCCCGTGCCAGAGCTACGGCTGTGAAAATTGACAGCAGTTCATCTTTGAATATGCTATGTGCCGCAGGCCGGTTCAAACAGCAAGTTTAGTTTGAGCTTCCATTTGCATGGCAAATGCGCGGTTATGAAAGGGGTTTGACAATATGACAGAGAAAGCACCCGAACCGGTCGCTCCCGGTTTTGATCTGAACAAGGCCACCATAATATCGCTACTCTATATTGCCGGCTTCTTCGTGGGGATTACCGGCCTGGTGGGCTTCGTTCTTGCCCTGATATGGAAAGACGAGGTGGCAGGCACGTGGGAAGAAAGCCATTTGCAATTTCACGTCATGACATTTGTCATCGGCCTGGTGGTCGGGATTATCGGTATATTACTGTCGTTTCTGTTGATCGGCATCCCGATTCTTCTGGCGCTCGCGGTCTGGATATTGGTCCGTTCGGTCGTCGCATTGTTGAAAGCGCAGAAACACGAACCCCTGGCCGACCCGAAAACCTGGCTTTTCTAAGCCGGATCGTTCGAATATCAGATTCGCCCGGCCACCTGTCAAAACACCGAATTCGTTCGCTTATTCCTTCGTTTTTCTATATGGTTGGCACGTGCGGTAATAGGATTCGCGCAAAACAATGGTCCGGAGATCGTCCGCTGTGACATTGAAATTACTGGGTAGGGCGAATTGAAAGTGACGATTTAAGAATGGGTTTTGACAGAAACCGGCGAGGTAGAGGCCGGGACAAGCGCGACGGCTTCGGTGACGAAAACTTCGATGGATATCAAGGTGACAGCGGTCCACCCGTAGAGAGATATACGCGGCCGGACAGTGATTCCGGCGGCAGACGAGGCGGCGGCATGCCCGACCAGGTTGTCGGCGAGAGCACCGGCACCGTAAAATTTTTCAATGCGCAAAAAGGTTTTGGCTTCATCGTGCAAGACGGCGGCGGCGAAGATGTTTTTGTTCATATCAGCCAGGTTGAACGCGCCGGTCTCAAGGGGCTCGCGGAAGGGCAGACCTTGCGTTTTTCTCTGGTCGATCGTGGCGGAAAGGTTTCCGCCTCAGACATTCAGATCGAAGGCGATCTCATCGAGGTTCCGGCGGGCGGAGGCTCCCCTCGGGAAGACCGCGGCGGTCCTCCACGTCGGGAACTGACCGGAGAGAAAGCAACGGGTACCGTGAAATTTTTCAACGGCACCAAGGGGTTCGGTTTCATCCAGCGTGATGATGGCCAACCCGATGCGTTTGTCCATATTTCAGCCGTAGAGCGTGCCGGCATGCGCGGGCTGGAAGAAGGCGACAAGCTGGAGTTCGAACTGGAAGTGGATCAGCGCGGCAAGACGGCGGCGGTCAATCTGGTCGCCAAATAACGGGTTCGATCCTATATATTCTGAAAATGGCGGGCTTTGACCCGCCATTTTTTGCCCTGTG
>NZ_PYIA01000025.1:0-33926 GCF_013265645.1 Sphingopyxis sp. BSNA05
TCGCGTGCCGACTCTATCCCGAAGAGCAGGAGCAGGCAGCCGAAGCGACCCAGATCGCCACCGAGGGTGGAGAAATCGGCAAAAAGGTCGAATGGCAGAGCAGCGTCCGCGACAATGTTTCGGGCAGTTCGACCGTCTCGTCCAAAAATGCCTTGCCCGACGGCACGCCGTGCATGGTTCTGGCCGATATCGTGATTGTCGATGGCGAGGAGCTGAAAGTCTCGAAAACCATGTGCAAGCTGCCCGGCGCCGCCCGCTATACGATCATGAACAGCTGAATCCGCGCATCCCTGGCGCTCCTTCTGTGTCCCATAGCGGCTGCCGGACGCTGCAATCTGTCGCAATCATGAACAATGTCCGGCAATTGATACAATTTGCGACAATTTTTGTCTGTTCTGACAAAGTTCAGCGACAAGTGGCTATTAGAAGAACATTCATGGCGGAACGATAGACCGTTTCCCTGAAATGGAACATGAGGAATAGATTATGAAAAAGCAATTTTGATTTCGAGCGCTACTGCACTTTTGCTGGCTGGCGGCGTTGCCGTTGCTGCACCCGGTGACCGGGGCATGCGGGCTGACACCAATGCCGACGGCGCGATCAGCCGGGCTGAAATGACCGCATCGCTGAACACTCGCTTTGCCAAGATGGATGTGAACAGCGATGGTTATCTCTCCAAGGAAGATCGCGAAGCGAAACGCGCTGAACGCTCCGCCCAGCGGACCGAGCGTTTTGCCAAGGCCGACACCAATGGTGACGGCGAACTGAGCCAGGCCGAAATGGAAGCGGCCCGCGCTGAACGCAAGGCTGCCCGCTTCGCCCGCGCCGACAAGGACGGCAATGGCACGCTCAGCCAGGAAGAAGCCAAGGCCATGAAGGGCAAGCGCGGCGGCAAGGGCATGCGCGGCAAAGGCAACAAGCGTGGCGGTCACGGCATGGCGATGATGCGCAACGCCGACACCAATGGTGACCAGAAGATCAGCAAGGCCGAATTTACCGCAGCGGCAATGGCCCATTTCGACAAGGCCGATGCCAACAAGGACGGCAAGCTGACCAAGGAAGAACGCCAGGCGGCCTTCAAGGCCGGCAAGGGCGAACGGAATAAAAGAGGCGGTTAATCCCTGAACCACTCTTTGCGAACGGATCGTCAGCCATCTCCCTTCTCCCCCAAATTGGCTGGCGGTCCGTTCCTTTTTCAGAACCTGTGATAGGGCGAACCCATGACGAACAAGACCCACATATTGCTGGTCGATGACGAAGCCTCGCTCCGCGAGCCACTGGCCGAATATCTGATCAAGCAGGGCTACAAGGTCCAGCAGGCCGCCGACGCCAGTATCGCGCGGTCGCTGCTCAATGCTTATGACTTCGACATCATCCTGCTCGACATCATGATGCCCGGCGAAGACGGCCTCAGCCTGTGCCGCTTTGTCACCGACAAGACCGATATCCCGGTCATTTTCATCAGCGCCAAGACCGAGGAAACCGAACGGATCATCGGTCTCGAACTGGGCGCCGACGACTATATCACCAAACCTTTCAGCCCGCGCGAACTGGTCGCGCGGATCAAGGTCGTGCTGCGCCGGGCCGAAAAAACGGTGTCGCGCAAAACGGCGCAAGCGGGGGCGCCTATCAATTTTCCGGCTGGACGCTGAAATGCGACAAGCGAAGCCTGGTGGATGCCGACGGCGTGAGCGTGTCACTCTCGACCGGCGAATATCAGATGCTGCTGGCGCTGGTATCCCGCGCCGGCAAGGTGCTTAACCGCGACCAGTTGCTCGACATTACCCAGGGCCGCGAGGCCCATGCCTTCGACCGCGCGGTTGACAACCAGATCAGCCGGCTGCGCCGCAAGATCGAGGCGGATCCCAAGAACCCCGAAATCATCAAGACCGTCTGGGGCGGCGGCTATGTGCTTGCCGGCGAGGTAAAATCCCTGTGAAGCGGCTTTGGCCCAACAGTCTGGTCGGCCAGCTTCTGCTGGTTGTCGCGCTGATCCTGTTGCTGGCGCAGGGGATCAACAGTTTCCTGCTCTATCGCGGCGCCCAGAACCAGAATCTGGTCGAAGCCTCGACCTCTGCAGTATCCCGCATTGCTTACGGTCTTGAACGGCAGGCCAGCGATCGCCCGGTGTCGCGCCGCGATCCTATGCGGCCGCGGCGCTGGGGCCAACTGCGATATAGTGCGGAAAGCCCGGTAACCGACGATATGCGGCGGCTGCCAGAACTGGAAGCGCGGGCTGGTCAGGCCTTTGCCAATATGGGCATCGGCTTTGCCGATATTCGCGCGACAATGCTTGGCGATCTGGCGAGTGACATGACGGGCCATGTAATAGGCACCGGTCGCAATGAACGGCGCAAAAATCCTATCAACCGGTCAATGGGTGGCGGCCCTGAAACTTCGGAAACCAAGGGTTTCATCATCATTTCCGCGCAGCAGGATGACGGCCAGTGGGTCAGCATCGCCTCCGCCGTGCGCGAACGTTCGCCCCTGCTGGTCAGGACCTTGATATTCCAGACCGTCACTATCTATCTGCTGATGCTGATTCCGCTGATCTTGCTCGGCCGCTATATTTCACGCCCGCTGAAATCGCTGACCGCGACCGCCCAGTCTTTCCGGCCCGGCACCACCGCGGCACTGGAAGAACAGGGCCCGCCCGACACACGGGAACTGATCCGCGCCTTCAACGACATGAGCGGCCGCGTGACCCGGATGATCGAGGAAAAAGACGTGATGCTGGGCGCAATCGGCCACGATCTGCGGACGCCGCTGGCAGCCTTGCGGGTGCGTGTGGAAAATGTCGAGGACGAGGGCGAACGGGAGCGGATGGTCGCGGGAATCGAGGATATGAACAATATGCTCGAGGACATCCTGTCTCTGGCGCGACTGGGTCGCTCGGCCGAACAGTCTGATCCGGTCGATATCCGCTCGCTGATCGAAACGGTCGTCGACGAGTTCAGCGATCTCGGCCGCGACGTGCGCTACCAGCGCGGCGAAAAGCAGATCGCCGCCGTCCGCGAGACCCTGGTCCGCCGGGCGCTGCGCAATCTGGTCGGCAATGCGACGCTTTACGGCACGGTTGCGGATATCTCTGTGGAAAAGTCCGGTAGCAGCCTGTTGATTCATGTTGATGATGACGGCCCCGGCATTCCCGAGGAGCGGATCGACGCGATGTTCGAGCCCTTTTTGCGCGGAGACGCATCGCGGAATCGCGCAACCGGCGGTTCCGGTCTGGGCCTGACGCTGGCCCGCGCCATAGCGCGTGACCATGGCGGGGATATCATCCTGAAAACCGTGAAAAAGGCGGGCTACGCGCCACGCTGATATTGCCGCTGGGCTGATTGCCAGCCGTTTGACAGGCCGCCCGCTATGCAGGCGTGCTAGTTCAGAGTTGCCTGCGGTTGCGCTTCCTGGGCGGTGGCGCTTATCCCTTCAGCCGCCATCTCGGCGTCGATATCCTCGGCCATCACCTTGGCCGCTTCATCAGCCGCTTTTTCCAGGGACCGGGCATCCTCCTCGATTTCTGCCTCCATTTCGGCAATCGCCTCGTCACCCTTTTCCTCGACCGGGGTTTCGGAACAGGCGGCGATAAGCAGGGCGCTCAGCCCGAGAAGCGTCCGCGCGCTCATGGTTTCACCGGCATCGTGAAGTCCGCGTCGCTATTGGCGATGATCGACAGCACCGTGGTCCAGGCCGCGACATTCTGCCGCAATTGCTCGGGATCGATCTTGTCGAGCGTGTCGTCCGGCGTGTGGTGGAGATCAAAATAGCGGCTGCCATCCTGCTGCAGGTCGATGATCGCCAGATTGCTGTCGCTGATGATCGGACCGATATCCGCCCCGCCGCCGGCAGCGCCGGCAGAACGGCCGATACCCAGATTGAGCAGGCTGGACGCTATTTCGTCCGCTACCGGCCTGGCGCCATCGGGCAGGGTGAACTCCACCCGCCAGACCTTGTCGGCACCAAAATCCGATTCCATGGCAATCGCGTGTTTCTTGTCGCGATGGGCGTCGCGATAGGCCTTGCCGCCCCAGATGCCGACTTCCTCGGCGCCCGCCCAGAGCAGCCTGATCGTGCGCAAGGGCTGGCCGTGATCCTTGATATTCTTTGCCGCTGCCGTGATGATCCCGCATCCTGCGGCATCGTCAAAGGCACCGGTAGCCAAATCCCAGCTGTCGAGATGACAGGCGACCAATATCATCGGCAGTTCCGGCTCGCGCCCGACCACTTCGGCGATGACATTGCCCGATTCCTGCTGGCCGATATTCTGCGGCGTCAGCACCAGATTCATCGTGACCGGCTTTCCGTCCTTGCGCGCCAGCTTGACCATCCGCTCGAGATTGTCGGCATCGGGCAGCGACAATGCGCCCGCCGGGATAGCTTTGACGCCCTCACCAAAGCCGGTGCTGCCGGTATGGGGATTGCGGTGATAGTCGGTACCGATCGACTTGATGACATAGGCTACCGCACCTTTCTGCGAGGCGATCGACGGCCCGAACCAGCGGATCGGACCAAAAGCGCTATAGCCGGAACCATCCTGCGCCCGGTGCATCTTGTGGGTTACAAAAGCGATTTTTCCGTCGAGACTGCCGTCTGGCACCGCTTTCAGCGCGTCGAGCGAGTCGAAATAGGCGACCTCCGCAGTAATCCCTTTCTCGCCCGTGCTGCCGCTGTTGCCGAGCGCGGTGACGATCAGCTTCTGCGGATAGGGCGCAACAACCGCCGCCGTTTCTTCGCCGCGGACCCAGGTTGGCATCATAAACGGCTCACTGCGGACATTCTGGAAACCCAGGGCCTTCAGCCTGGCAACCGACCAGTCCCGCGCCCGTGCCTCTTGCTCGGTACCCGCCTGTCGCGGCCCGACCTCGGTGGTCAGCCCCTCGACGATGTCATAGGCGATTTCATCCTGCAGCGCCTTGGCCTGCAGTGTCATCGCATCATGATTCTGGGCCAGAGCGGCGGTGGACAAAGACAGCGCGGTCACGCCGGCGAACAGGGTGGATATTTTTCTCATGCCGGCTGACTAACCCGCCTTATCTCGTTTGCCAATAGGCTGGCCAATGGTCTCTTGCGACAGGCGGTCGGAATAGCTACATGGTCCATCAAACAAGCCCTAATTTCCGTTAATGCTGCGCTTGCCGAGACCTGCCGACCGATCGGTGCGTTCGACAGGCTCGGGGCTAGCGACATTTGAATAAGAGAGAATTTATAATGGCCGTCCAATATAGCTATGTCATGAAAGGTCTGACCAAGACTTTCCCCGGTGCTCCCAAGCCGGTTCTGGATAATATCCACCTGCAATTCCTGCCGGGCACGAAAATCGCCATCATCGGCAAGAACGGCGCCGGTAAGTCGACCCTGATGAAGATCATGGCCGGTCAGGACGAGGAATTTCAGGGCGAGGCCTGGGCAGGCGAGGGCATTCGCGTTGGCTATCTGGCTCAGGAGCCGCATCTCGACGAGACCAAGACGGTCAAGGAAAATGTCATGGACGGCGTCCGCGAAGTCGCCGATCTGGTCGCCCGCTTCAACGAAATCTCCACGATCATGGGTGACCCGCCGGAAGATGCGGATTTTGACGCGCTGATGGAGGAAATGGGCACGCTGCAGGAAAAATCGACGCTGTCGATGGCTGGACCCTCGACAACCAGCTCGAAATCGCGATGGAAGCGTTGCGCTGCCCGCCCGGCGACAGTCCGGTGACCGATCTCTCCGGTGGCGAGAAGCGCCGCGTGGCGCTTTGCCGCCTGCTGCTCGACAAGCCGGAAATCCTGATGCTCGACGAACCGACCAACCATCTCGATGCCGAAAGCGTCGCCTGGCTCGAAAAGCATTTGATCGACTATCCGGGCAACGTCATTCTCGTCACCCATGACCGCTATTTCCTCGACAATGTCGTGAACTGGGTGCTCGAAATCGACCGCGGCAAGGGCATTCCGTTCGAGGGCAATTATTCCAACTGGCTCGACGCCAAGGCCAAGCGGATGGCGCAGGAAGAGCGCGAGGACAAGAGCCGCCAGAAGGCGATCGAAAACGAGCTGCAATGGATGCGGCAGAGCCCCAAGGCGCGGCAGACCAAGTCCAAGGCGCGTATCAAATCCTTTGACGATCTCGTGGCTTCTCAGGAAAACCGCGTTGTCGGCAAGGCGCAGATTCTGATCCAGACGCCGGAACGGCTTGGCTCCAAGGTGATCGAAGCCAAGGGGCTGACCAAGGCCTATGGCGACAAGCTCTTGTTCGAAGATCTCGAATTTTCTCTGCCGCCGGGCGGTATTGTCGGCATTATCGGCGCCAACGGCGCGGGTAAGACGACCCTGTTCCGGATTATCACCGGTCAGGAAACCCCGGACAGCGGAACACTCGAACTGGGCGACACGGTCAAGCTCGGCTATGTCGACCAGAGCCGGGACGAACTTGACGCATCGAAAAATATCTGGGAAGAAATTTCCGGCGGCCATGATTATTTCACCTTTGGCAAGAATGAAGTCCAGACCCGCGCCTATGTCGGCGCGTTCAACTTCAAGGGTGTCGACCAGCAGAAGAAGGTTGGCCAGCTGTCCGGCGGTGAACGCAACCGCGTCCATCTCGCCAAGATGCTGAAAGAAGGCGGCAACGTGCTGCTGCTCGATGAACCGACCAACGATCTCGACGTCGAAACCCTGCGCGCGCTCGAAGACGCGCTCGAAACCTTCGCCGGCTGCGCCGTGGTTATCTCGCATGACCGCTTCTTCCTCGATCGTCTCGCGACCCATATCCTGGCGTTCGAAGGCGACAGCCATGTGGAGTGGTTTGAAGGGAACTTTGAGGCCTATGAAGAGGATAAGCGGCGTCGTTTGGGTGACGCGGCGGATCGGCCTACGCGGGTGGCTTATAAGAAATTGACGCGTTGATGCGCACCTTCTCCCATGAGGGAGAAGGATATGCAGGCTTATGAGCGCAGCGAATTAGCCGGAGTTGGATGAGGGTGTTCTGACGATAGTTTCGTGAGCAACTCTGCCCGCAGTAAACCCTCACCCAGCTGCGACTAACGAACAAGTTCGTGAGTCTTCGCAATCCTCTCCCTTGAGGGAGAGGGGGCTAATTGCCTCTGGCGATGTGTATTTCCCTGACTATCGCCTCCAATACCCCTTCTACATTCTCCATCACATCATTGTTCCAGAAGCGGATGACGCGATAACTGTGGGCTTCGATGATCTTGGTGCGCTCTGCATCCTTGCCTTCGCTGTGCTGGCCACCATCGAGTTCGATTGCGAGCCTGATACTCCTCGCGGCAAAGTCTGCGACATAAGGGCCGATGGGAAATTGTTTTACGAATTTGACATTGTCCAATTGCCGGTTGCGGAGGCGCGACCAGAGCTTGCTTTCAGCGTCGGTCATATCACGGCGCAGCGAGCGTGCTCTTCTGGTTAGACGTTTCTCTCCCAATGCTCCCTCCTTCACCTTCTCCCGTGAGGGAGAAGGATGCGAAGACTTGGCAATTCATTGCCTAGTCGTAGCTGGATGAGGGCGTTCTGCGCTTGAGAGTACAGAACACCCTCATCCAACGCCGCCTAATTCGCTCTGCTCATAAGGCTCTGTACCCTTCTCCCTCACGGGAGAAGGGGGGCGCAACAATTTCTCTGAAAAATGACCGGCAGTATCAAACGGTGGCGGTCGGTTTTCCCGCCAGGCTAACCCCAACAATCGCCACCAGCGCCGCAACAAACCCGGGAATAATCTCGTAAACACCGGAACCACCCATGAATTCCTTGTTCCAGCCCATGGCAATCCACAGGATCACCACGCCGGCACCGACGACCAGTCCAGACACCGCGCCAGCACCGGTCATCCGCTTCCAGGTCAGCGACAGCAGGATCAGCGGCCCGAACGCCGCACCGAAGCCGGCCCAGGCGTTTGACACCAATCCCAATACCTTACTGTCCGGATCGCGGGCGATATAGATCGCGACCAGCGCGACCAGCGCGACAAACAGCCGCCCGACATTGACGGTTTCCCGTTCGCTCGCATTCTTGCGCAGGAACAGGCGGTAGAAATCCTCGGTCAGGGAACTGGAGGAGACCAGCAGTTGCGAGCTGATCGTGCTCATGATCGCGGCGAGCAGGGCGGCGAGCAGGAAGCCGGTGATCAGCGGGTGAAACAATGTGTTGGCCAGCAGGATGAAGATGGTTTCCGGATCCTCGAGAATCAGTCCGTTCATCTCGACATAGGCGCGGCCGGTGATGCCGACGCCGATTGCGCCGAGCAGGGCAACACCCATCCAGCTCATGCCGATATTGCGCGCCTTGGGCACGTCCGCGACCGAGCGGATTGCCATGAAGCGCACGATGATATGCGGCTGGCCGAAATAGCCGAGGCCCCAGGTGACGGCGGAAAGAAAGCCGATGAAGGACAGGCCCGCGGTCAGGCTGAGGAAATTCGGGTCGATCGCGTCGAGCTGGCTGCTGACCGCGCTGATCCCGCCATCGTCGGTCATCACCACGATCGGCATCAGCACCAGCGCCACGACCATGATACAGCCCTGGACAAAATCCGTCAGGCTGACGGCGAGAAAGCCGCCGACCATCGTATAGGCGAGCACCACGCCGGCGGTCATCCAGATGCCAGACATATAGTCGCTCATGCCGGTATCGCCGAACAGTCCGGCAAAGCTGGTCTCGAACAATTTGCCGCCGCCGACCAGACCGGCTGCGGTATAGACGGCGAAGAACAGGACGATGATGATCGCGGATGTCACGCGCAGGGCCAAAGCCTTGTCGGGAAAGCGGTTGGCCAGAAATTCGGGGATGGTGAGGGCGTTGCCCATGCGTTCGGTCTGCTCGCGCAGGCGCGGCGCGACGACGATCCAGTTGACCAGCGCGCCCAGAAACAGGCCGATGCCGATCCACACCTCGACCAGTCCGGCGGCATAAAGCGCACCGGGCAGGCCAAGCAACAGCCAGCCCGACATGTCGGACGCCCCGGCAGACAGGGCGGCTACCGCGGGATGGAGGTTTCTGCCGCCAAGCAGATAGCCTTCGCTGCTATCGGTGGATTTGCGCCACGCATAATAGCCGATGGCCAGCATGCCGATGAAATAAAGGGCGAGTGAGATAAGGGCTCCGGTTTGCATCCGACGGTCATAACGATTTTGACGCGCAAGTCACCACCTGGCTTTTGGCGAAGCCGCTTCGTCGGGCCGAGGCAGTTATGGCGTACCTTCTCCCGTGAGGGAGAAGGATGTGCAGACTTGGCAGCTTGCTGCCTAGTCGAAGCTGGATGAGGGTGTTTTGCACTTCAGAGTACAGAACACCCTCATCGAACGCCGCCTAATTCCCCCGGATCAAATCCGGGGTCATAAGGCTCTGTATCCTTCGCCCTCACGGGAGAAGGAGTGCTCACCGCAGCCGTTTCACAAATAATTGCCCGTTTTCATCGCGTTTGGTCTGGAAGTTCGGAACCTCTTCGAACATTTCCGACAGCCGGGAGAAGCCGTAGTTGCGCACATCGAAACTCGACCGGTTGCCGGCAATCTTGCCGACCTCGCTCAGGCTGGCATAGCCCTCGGCGTCACGTTTGGTCGCCTGATAAGCGTCGATCAGCAGGTTGAGCAGTTCGTCATCCACCTTGCCGCCGCTGCTTTCGCCAGATCCAGCGGCGCCATCGGACTTGGCTGACGTCTTGACGTCACTTTTGCTGCCGCCAACACGGTGCCGCTTGTCCGCCTTGATCAGCGCATCCACGTCGATAAAGCGGCTGCAGGCCTGTTTGAAGGCTTCTGGCGTCTTGGCGCTGCCGAAACCGTAGACGGGCAGGCCTTCCTGCCGGATGCGCATGGCCAGCGGCATGAAGTCGCTGTCGCTGCTCATGATCCCGAAACCGGTAACATTACCGCGGAACAGCAGGTCCATCGCGTCGATTGTCATCTTCATGTCGGTGGCATTCTTGCCCTTCGTCATGTCGAACTGCTGCTGCGGCTCGACACCATATTTGTGCAGGATGTCGACCCAGCCCTTGAGCGACTGTTTGCGCCAGTTCCCATAGGCGCGGCGGATATTCACCGTACCCAGCTCGGCCAGGGCGGTCAGTACGGGATCGAGGCCGTTGTGACTGGCATTGTCGGAATCGATCAGCAGGGCGATATTGTCATTATGTTGGTTCATGACGCTTTGATGGACCGCGGGGGGAGGGCGTTCAAGAGGAAAAACGCTGTCCTACAGCGGGGTGGATCGATTATATGAGGCGTGGCTCTTTGACAGGCAGCATATCGATTGCGCGCGAACACCGCTGGCGCATGCGCTTAAGCTCGGCCTGGTTCCGGGAACAGGGAATTTTTTATAACAGTGTAAAGTTTGTAAAGTTCGCCGGCACAATAGGCGCGAAACCAAAGGACAAGATTCGTTACATTCTCAAGACAGCGAATCAAGTCACTGAAATTACGGGGTTCACAAGTTCCGTTCAGTCCACGACCGCAAATTGGTCGCTTTCCTGATCGAGGACATGCATTTTTCCCTCGGCAATCGCGAACCAGGCGCCAATCAGGCGAATCGAGCCTTCCGCTTCTTTTTCCTGAATGCAGGGGAAGGTCCGCAAATTGGCGAGGCTGGTTCTGACGCCTTCATGTTCCATCGCCAGCTGGGCGGCGCTGCTGCCGAGATCTCCGTGCTCGTGCGCGACCTTGGACCGGGCATCGTCGAGCAGGGTGATCCAGTCGGCGATAAAGCCGCCCTTGCCGTGCGGCATGTCCTTCATCTGCTCCGACAGCGCAGCAGCGCAACCGCCGCAGCTGCCATGGCCCATGACGACCACTTCCTCGACCTTGAGAAACTGGACGGCAAATTCCAGCGCGGCCGAGACGCCATGCTGGCCCGGTGTGGTCTCGAACGGCGGCACCAGAGCGGCCACATTGCGGACGATGAAGGTCTCGCCGGGGTTGGTGTCGAAAATCTGCGTCGGGTCGACGCGGCTGTCGCTGCAGGCGATGATCATCACCTTCGGGCTCTGGCCTTCCTTCAGCTCGTCCCAGCGTTGCCGCTGCGTCTGCCACTGGTCGGAACGGAAACGGCGATAGCCATCGAGAAGGTCTGAAAATTTTGTCATGTTTCAATCCATATCACCGGTTTTGGGGGTGGCAAGAGCGGTTTTCTTTCCCTATCTGATAGAAATGAACGAAATCACCAAGATCACTCCGCCGGAGCCTCGCCCCGAACGCCTGCGCAAGCCCGACTGGATTCGCGTCAAGGCCCCGATGGGCGCGGAATTCGAGAAGACCCGCGCGCTGATGCGCGAGCATAAACTTAACACGGTTTGTGAAGAGGCAGCCTGCCCGAATATCGGCGAATGCTGGACCAAGAAGCACGCTACGGTGATGATCCTCGGCGACGTCTGCACAAGGGCCTGTGCTTTCTGCAACGTCAAGACCGGCATGCCGATGCCGGTGGACCCGCTGGAGCCGCAGCACACCGCCGATGCCGCCGCCAAGCTGGGGCTGGAGCATATTGTGATCACCTCGGTCGATCGCGATGATCTGCCCGATGGCGGCGCCAGCCAGTTCGTGAAAGTGATCGAGGCCTTGCGCCGGACGACACCGAAAACCACGATCGAGATATTGACCCCGGACTTCCGCAACAAGACCGAAGCGGCGGTCGAGGCCATCGTCGCCTCCCGTCCCGACGTCTATAACCATAATCTGGAAACCGTACCGCGCCTCTATCCGACGATCCGTCCCGGCGCGCGCTATTATGCCTCGCTGCGGCTGCTGGAGCAGGTCAAGCGGCTCGATCCGTCGATCTTCACCAAGTCCGGCATCATGCTTGGTCTCAGCGAACAGCGGCTGGAAGTGCATCAGGTGATGGACGATATGCGCAGCGCCGATATCGATTTTCTGACGATGGGCCAATATCTGCAGCCGACGACCAAACATGTGAAAGTCAGCGAATTCGTCAAGCCGCAGGCCTTTGACGCTTATGCCTCCGTCGCCCGCGCCAAGGGCTTCCTGCTGGTTGCTTCCAGTCCGCTGACCCGTTCCAGCTATCACGCCGGCGAGGATTTTGCGAAGATGCGGCAGGCGCGCGAGGAAAAGCTGGCGCGTTCCGGTGAACTGAATGCCCGTCCATAGGGAAACCCGCGACCTGCCCTATAGCGCCGCGCAAATGTACGCGCTGGTCGCCGATGTCGGACGCTATCAGGAATTTCTGCCCTGGGTTGTCGGCACGCGGATACGGGCCGACAGTGAAACCGAAATGCTCGCCGATGTTCTGGTCGGTTTCAAGGGCCTGCGCGAGCAATTCTCGTCACGGGTGATCAAGGCGCACAACCAGTCGATCGATGTCGACTATCTCGACGGCCCGCTGAAGCAGTTGCACAATGAATGGCGATTCCGGTCGCGCGACGGCGGTGGCTGCCATGTCGACTTCTACGTCGAATTCACCTTCAAGAACCGGATGTTCGAGAAACTGGCCGGACAGATGTTCGCCAAGGCGCTGCACAAGATGACCAGCGCCTTTGTCGACCGCGCTGGCGAAATTTACGGCAGCAGCTACTCGCTGTCTTCGGGCAGCAGCAGTTCGAGCGCGACCAGCACGGCCTGAAAGCGGATATCGGCCCGGCTCTTGTCGTCGCCGAAATTCTTGCGGTCGGCGACCACATCATCGACGCTCTTGCCTTTTTCGGCCTTGGCAAAAACCACCGTACCAACCGGCTTTTTTCGGTCCCGCCGCCGGGTCCTGCGACTCCGGTGATCGCCACTGCGACATCGCAGCCCGAGCGCTCGAGCGCCCCCTGCGCCATTTCCCAGGCGACCGCGATGGACACCGCACCAAAGGTCTCGAGCAGATCACCGCTGACCCCCACCATCGACTGCTTGGCGTCATTGGAATAGGTGATGAAGCCGCAATCGAACACGTCGCTGCTGCCAGCCACTTCGGTCAACGCAGCCGCGACCAGACCGCCAGTACAGCTTTCGGCGACGGTAATCCGCCGGCCGATCTTGCGGTTCTGTTCGATCACCTTGGCAGCCAGCGCGGCCAGTTCGGGGGGAAGAAGATTTTGCATGGGTGTGCGGTTAGCCTATTTCTTCGCCGTTTCACAAATGTTTATCGGTGGTTTCTTGTCGCCTTGCGAACCGAGTTTCATGAACAGCCCGATCAATCCACCAACATTCGACGGCGGCAGGGGTTCCAGCAATGTGTAAGCCTCGCTGATCGTCGCACAGCTTTTGGGCTTGATTCCATCGCTGACCATGGCGGTCACAAGGCCGTCCAGGAACGGGCGCATGGCTTCGACATCCATGCTTTCCGGCATTTTTTCGCCGAACATGATCTTGATACCGAGCTTGGCCGTTGGCCAGGCCTGCTCCGACGCGGTGGTATATTTCTCGTAGGAATTCGATTTATGCTGCATCAGGGCCACGTCCTGATCGAGATAGGGGCTGCATTTCGTACCCGCCGCCTCAAATACTACCGGCAGGATATAGGTGAATATCGCATTGGCCTGTTCGGGCGAAACGCAGGCCCGTGTTTCGGCCGCCTGGGCGGCGCCGATGTTGAGCGCGCTGAGCAAGGTGACGCAGCAAGCAAGCTTTTTCATTTTTCTATCCTTCCAATATGATTGTGGCGATGGCTTGCGCCGCTATACCTTCCTTGCGCCCGGCAAAGCCCAGGCCCTCGGTGGTCGTCGCTTTGACGCTGACCCTATCCTGGCCAAGATTGAGCAGCGTTGCAATATTCTCCCTTATGGCATCCCGGTGCGGCTTTATTTTCGGCGCCTCGCAGATGATCGTCATATCGACATTCTGGATCGAGCCGCCTTTTTCGCCAATCAGCGATACCGCATGTTCGACGAATCGCGAAGAAGCCGCGCCGCGCCATTGCGGGTCCGAAGGCGGAAAATGGTCGCCTATATCGCCCGCTGCGATCGTTCCGAGCAAGGCATCGGTCAGCGCGTGCAGCAGGACATCGGCATCGCTGTGCCCGGCAAGGCCTTTGTCGTGATCGATTTTGACACCGCCCAGCCATAAATCCTCGCCGGCGGCCAACCGGTGCACATCATAGCCCATCCCGGTACGTGTCTGGCGCATATATTCTGTTCCTTCTGCGGCAAAATCTCCGGGCAACGTATATTTCTTGAGCGCTTCGTCACCCTCGACCGTCGATACCGCGTGCCCGGCGGCCTGGAAAATCTGCGCATCATCGCTGGCATCCTGACCGGCGGCAAAATTTTCATGGGCCGCGACCAGCTTCCGGAAGTCAAAGGCTTGCGGGGTTTGCACCCGCCAAAGGCTTTCCCGGTCAACCGTCCGGTCGAGCCGGTCGCCGGTCAGTTTCACCATCGTATCGACGCAGGGCAGAACCGGAATGGCGGCCGACGCCGTTTCCAGCCCGTCCAGAAGACGGTCAATCACGCTATCGGGGAGAAAGGGGCGCGCGGCATCGTGAACCAGAATATTTCTGGCGCCGCCGGCCTGCAAAATAGCCCTCAACCCGTTGTAGACCGATTGCTGCCGGGTAGCGCCGCCGATCACGATCTTGTAAGAGGAAAGGGGGGCAAGAGTCTGATTTAACAGTTCTTCCTGTCCCGCCGCGACCACGATCCAGATCCGGTCAATGTCGGGATGGGCCGAAAGCCGCTCGACGCTGTGCCGGACCATCGGCTTGCCGCCAATAATTTCGTATTGTTTCGGGATGCCCAGTCCTGCCCGCGCGCCGACACCGGCGGCTACAATCAGCGCGTGGGTCTGCTGGGAAGGATCGGGGGCTGCAACCATGAATCGCGATCTACGCCGAGAAAGGGGATGAAGCAATTCTTGCCTCAAAATTGATTTGGCGATAGAGGCTGCTTAAATTTTAGGCAGTAGATATGAAACTTGATCCCATCTTCATCGGCGACTTGAAAATCGAGAGCCCGGTCATTCTGGCGCCAATGACCGGTGTCACCGATTTGCCGTTCCGCAAGCTGGTCCGGCGATTTGGTTCCGGGCTCAATGTCACGGAAATGATCGCCAGCCAGGCGATGATCCGGGAAACGCGCCAGTCGTTGCAGAAATGCGCCTGGGACGCGACCGAGGAACCGGTGTCGATGCAACTCGCCGGCTGCGATCCTGCGGTCATGGCAGACGCCGCCAGGCTCAACGCGGATCGCGGCGCGCAGATCATCGATATCAATATGGGGTGCCCGGTGAAGAAGGTTGTCAACGGCGATGCCGGATCGGCCTGATGCGGGACCTTCCGCTTGCTGCGTCTCTGATCAAGGCGACGGTTGAGGCGGTCGACGTACCGGTGACCGTCAAGATGCGGATGGGCTGGGACCATCAAAGCCTCAATGCGCCGGAACTGGCGCATATAGCCGAGGACCTGGGAGCCAAGATGATCGTCGTGCACGGGCGGACCCGCTGCCAGATGTACCGCGACAGCGCCGACTGGGAATTTGTCAGCAAGGTCAAGCAGGCGGTTTCTCTGCCGGTGATCGTCAATGGTGACATCTGCTCTCTCGAAGACGGGGAGAAAGCGCTCGAACTGAGCGGCGCGGATGGTGTGATGATCGGTCGTGGCGCTTATGGAAAGCCGTGGCTGCTTGGCCAGTTCATGCACTGGTTCAAGACGGGGGAACGGCTGCCCGATCCCGACATCGCGACGCAATATGCCATTCTCGACGAACATTATCGCGATATGCTGAAGCTCTACGGCGACGATGTCGGCGTCAAGGTGGCACGCAAGCATATCGGCTGGTACACCAAGGGCCTGACCGGCTCGGCAGAATTCCGCAACCGGGCGAACAGCGAAGGCGACCCCTATATCGTGCTCGAAATGCTGGAAGAATTTTATTCGCCCTGGCTGAACAAAGCAGCTGCTTGATGGACGGCACGCCTCCGGCTGAACAGATTCTGGCCGGGCTCAGTCACGCTTTGCTGGTCGTCGACTCCGACCATATGGTCATCAGGGTCAATCCCGCGGGGGAAGCGCTGTTCGGCACCAGCGCCAAGCATCTGGTCGGACGGAGGATCGGACAGGTCCTGCACTTCTCCGATCCCAGACTGGACGGGGCGCTGACCGAACGGGACATCAGCCTGACCGCGCGCGGGGTGATGATTTCCGGCGACGATCGCAAGCTGGGCATCGTCGATTTCGACATTCATCCGCTGGCCTCGGATTCCGAATGGCGTCTGATTTCCCTGTCGCCGATGCCGCAGGATGGACCGATTCTGGAAAACGAGAATAATGACCCGTCCGATCTTGCCATCCGCGCGCCGGACATTCTCAGCCACGAGATCAAGAACCCGCTGGCGGCGATCAAGGGCGCGGCGCAATTGCTCGACCGGCAACTGAACGAAAGCCAGAAACCGCTGACCCAGATGATCACCGCGGAAGTGGAACGAGTGGTCAATCTGCTCAACCGGATGCAGACCCTGTCTTCCAATCAGCCGGCCCAGACCAAGGCGGTCAATATCCACACGCTGATCGATCGGGCGCGGCGATCGATCGAGGCGGCAACCGGTCAGGCAGTGAAGATCCACGACAAGTTCGATCCCTCGTTGCCGGATGCTTTGATCGACCCGGACGCGATGATGCAGGTGCTGACCAATGTGCTGGCCAATGCCGTCGACGCGACCAAACATCTGCCAGACCCGCAGATCCGCATCATCACCCGTTACAGTTTCGGCGCTTCGCTGTCAGCGCAGGGGCAAACGGCGGCGATCCGCCTGCCGATCCAGATCATGGTTTGCGACAATGGGCCGGGCGTTCCCGCCGAACTGGAGCGGGAGATATTCTCGCCCTTCGTCTCGACCAAGAAGGAAGGGCAGGGGCTGGGTCTCGCGCTGGTGAAAAAGCTGATGCGGGATATGAACGGGCGCATTCGCTACGACCGCGAAAACCAGGACGAGATGAGCCGCTTCACCCTGTTTCTTCCCGTTGCTCCGAAAAACTGACGTCAGGACAAATCATGGCCAAAGAAAAATCATATTGGTGGAAGACGATCTGTCGGTCAGCCATGTCATCATCACCGCCCTGCGCGCCGAGGGCTATGAAGTGGAGAATTGCAAGTCGATCGCAGAGCGCGACGCGCTGATGTCGAGCAGCCATTATGATCTGCTGCTCACCGACGTCGGGCTGGGCGAGGGGGAGGGCGACGGCATATCCTCGCTCGACAGCGTCAAGGCGACCCATCCGGATATCCCGATCATCATCATTTCCGCCCAGAACACGCTCAACACCGCGGTCCGCGCGTCGGAGACCGGGGCCTTTGAATATCTGCCCAAGCCGTTCGATCTCGACGAGCTGGTAGAAGTCGTCGGCCAGGCGCTGAAACCGAAGAATATCCAGCCGATCGAACCGTCGATGGACGAGGAAAGCCTGCCGCTGGTCGGCCGCAGCCCGGCGATGCAGGAGGTCTACCGGATGATCGCCCGGCTGCTGAAAAACGATCTGTCGGTGCTGGTGCTGGGCGAATCGGGTACCGGCAAGGAACTGGTCGCCGAAGCGATCCACAGCCTCGGCCACCGCAAATCCGGTCCGTTCATCGCGGTCAACATGGCGGCGATTCCATCGGAACTGATCGAGGCGGAGCTGTTTGGCCACGAAAAGGGCGCCTTCACCGGTGCGGTTGCCAATGCCTCGGGCAAGTTCGAGCAGGCGCAGGGCGGCACGCTGTTCCTCGACGAGATCGGCGACATGCCGATGCATGCCCAGACCCGTCTGCTGCGCGCGCTGCAATCGGGCGAGATCAACCGTGTCGGTGGCAAGGGGCTGGTCAAGCTCGACGTCCGCATCATCGCCGCGACCAACCACGATTTTCTCGAGCTGATCGAGGAAGGGAAATTCCGCGAGGATCTCTACTACCGGATCAATGTGGTGCCGATCGAACTGCCACCGCTCCGCGAGCGGGCCAGCGATATTCCCGCCCTGACCAAGCATTTCCTCAAGCTCGCGGTCACCGAAGGCCTGCCGCACAAGCAGATCTCGCAGGAGGGCATGAACCTGCTCTGCCACCATTATTGGCGCGGTAATGTCCGGGAGCTGAAAATGTCATCTACCGGCTGGTCGTGACCGGCCGGGAGGACACGCTGTCCGAGGACGCCATCCGGCAGATACTCGCCGCCGAACGCAGCGAGGACCGGGTGGAATCGGCGAATATGGAATTCGAGGCCCATATCAAGTCGATTGTGCTCGACCTGATGGCCGCGCCGGAAAGGGAAAATCTCTACGCCCAGGCCCTGGAGAAGTTCGAGAAGCCGCTGCTGACCGAGATGATGCACCACGCCCACGGCAACCAGATCAAGGCCGCAAAAATCCTCGGGATCAACCGCAACACGCTGCGCAAGAAGCTCAATGAATATCAGATCGACCCGTCCGAGTCGAAATGACGGGCCGCGATGAAGTGACGGATTGCTTCGCCCAACCGTGATATTTTTACAATATTAGTGCTTTTTCTGCAACGAAACTGTTGTATTGAAAGCACAATGACAGTGTCCACCCCCCTGACGGAACAGCGTGTCCCCAACTGGCTGCGGCGTCTTTCCCTGATGGCCGAAAAAGAGGCGGTCATGCGGCGGGTGGAATGGATCGTGGCGCTGCTGTTCGGCGCGATCATGCTGGCCACCTATTTCCTGCTGCGCACACAATCCGACCAGACCGACTTCATCTCGCCGCCGCTGACCGCGGCGCTGCTGGTTGCAAACCTGATCCCGGCGATGACCTTGCTGGTCCTGTTCGGGCGCCGGATCGCCAAGGGCAGGGCAGCGCAGTCCTCGATCGGCAGCAAGGGGCGCCTGCACGTGCGGCTGGTCGCCCTGTTCTCGCTGGTGGCAAGCATCCCGATGGTACTGGTGGTGATCTTTGCGTCGCTATTGTTCCAATATGGCGTGGAATTCTGGTTTTCCGACCGCGCCCGCGGCATGCTGGAAAATGCCAATGATCTGGCGCGCGGCTATTATGAGCAAAACCAGCGCGAGGTCGGTGAAGAAACGATCACCATGGCCAATGATTTGCGCAACTATTTGCAACAGGCCAATCTGGAAAGCCCGGAATTTGCCGAGGGCTATGTCTTTCAGGTGCTGTCGCGCAAGCTCAATGAATCGGCGATCATCGAATATGGGACAGATGGCGTCGCGCGCACGGCAGCGGCGGTGGATCCCGATGACGGCGATCAGCAACCGAAGATCACCGATGCCGTGCTGAAACAGTTGCAGGAGGGACAGAGCTATGTCGTGACGGCAAGACCGGACAAGATTGAGGCGGTTACCGCGCTCGACCTGAAATCGCGTATATTTCTGTACGCGCGCGCGACTCCGACATGCTGGCGCTCAGCCAGTGGGAGAGGGCGCAATCGGTCCTCGCCGACTATGAGGACCTGTTTTCCCGCTCACGCAGCCTGCAGCTGCAGTTCAATATCGCCCTCTTCGTGATTTCGCTGCTGATCGTCGGGCTGGTGTTGTGGATCGCACTGGCGGTCGCCGACCGGATGGTCAAACCGGTCAGCGATCTGGTTCACGCGGCCAAGCGGGTCACCGAAGGCGATCTGGCCACGCGGGTTCCCACGACCTTTGAAAATGACGAGATCGGCACGCTGGGACGGGCGTTCAACCGGATGACCGAGCGGCTGGAAACCCAGACGACCGCGCTGATCACGGCGAACGAGCAACTGGGCAGCCGCCGCGCCTTCATCGAAGCGGTTCTGGAATCGGTCACCGCCGGCATCATCAGCTTGGACGAAAAAGGCGAAATCCGGTTGGTCAATTCGCAAGCCCAGTCGCTGCTGTCCAAACCGATCGACGATCTGCTCGATGCCGATATCGGCAAGGCAGCCCCGCAATTTGCCGAACTGGTCAGGGACGGCGTTGAAAACAGCATCATCGAATTTGCTTCCGATTCGGACATGCGGACTTTGGCGGTCAAGATCGTCGGCGGGCCCACCGGACATGTCATCACCTTCGAGGACATCACCCAGCAACTGCTCGACCAGCGGCGCGCGGCCTGGTCCGATGTCGCCCGGCGGATCGCGCACGAAATCAAGAATCCGCTGACCCCGATCCAGCTGGCTGCTGAAAGGCTGCAGCGCAGATTCGGCTCGCGGATGACCGAAGATGTCACCGTGTTTGAAAATCTCACCAATACGATCATCCGGCAGGTCGGCGACCTGCGAAATATCGTCGACGAATTTTCCTCTTTCGCGCGGATGCCCAAGCCGGTTTTCCGCAAGGAAAATCTCGATGATGTCCTGAAACAGGCGCTGTTCATGCAGGATGTCGCATGGCCGGCCATCACATTCAATTTCATCTCTGATGAGCAGCCGGTGTCGCTTGTATGCGACGCCGACAACTGGGGCAGGCCTTCACCAATATCATCAAAAATGCTGCAGAAGCAATTGAGCAGAAAGCCGAATCCAGCGCCGATTTCCAGGTTTCCGATGGCGAAATAGCACTGGCGATCCGCAACGAGAACCAGCTTGTCGTTATTGAGCTGACCGACAATGGCATCGGTCTGCCGATCGAACGCGACCGGATTGTCGAGCCCTATATGACGACCCGGGCCAGCGGCACCGGACTGGGCCTCGCGATCGTCAAGAAGATCATCGAGGAACATTTCGGCGAAATGAAATTCAGCGACGCACCCGATGGCGGCACGCGCGTAACGATCCGGCTTAGCCCGTCGCAACTGGCGCGATTGTCGCACGGGACGGCAGAAATCCCGGACCGAGATGGGCCGGCATCTGAAGATAGTGAACAATGAGCAATAGAGGTCCAACATGGCGTTAGATATTCTGGTTGTCGACGACGAACCCGATATCCGTGATCTTATATCCGGTGTTCTGGAAGACGAGGCTATACCACCCGGGTGGCCGCCGACAGCGACGCGGCGCTGGCCGCAGTCAACGAGCGCCGCCCTTCGCTGGTGCTGCTCGACGTCTGGCTGAGAGGATCGCGTCTGGACGGTCTGGAACTGCTGACCGAGATGAAGCAGCTCGACGCCAAAATGCCGATTATCGTGATTTCCGGCCATGGCAATATCGATACGGCGGTCGCCGCCATATCGCAGGGCGCGGTCGATTTTATCGAAAAGCCCTTCGAAGCCGAACATCTGCTGCATCTGGTCTCGAGAGCGACGGAAACCGAGCGGCTGCGCCGGGAAAACGAGATTCTAAAGGCGCGAGTCGGCTTTGCTGACGAGCTCACCGGTAATTCTGCTGCCGTGAACAATGTGCGTGCTACGTTGAAACGCGTCGCCGGCACCGGCAGCCGCCTGCTGATTTCCGGTCCGGCAGGAGTCGGCAAGGAAGTCGCCGCGCGGTTGATGCACAACTGGAGTTCACGCTCCAATGCCGCCTTTGTCACCATCAGCGCCGCACGGTTGTCGCCGGAGAGCGTGGAGGAGGAACTGTTCGGCACGGAACGCAACGGCAAGATCGAAAAACCGGCCTGATGGAAGAAGCCCATGGCGGAACCCTGTTCATCGACGAAGTCGCCGATATGCCGCTTGATACCCAAGGCAAGATATTGCGCGTTTTGACCGAACAGAGCTTCAACCGGCTTGGCGGTTCGCAAAAGGTGAATGTCGATGTCAGGGTCGTTTCGGCAACCTCGCGTGATCTGGAAGTCGAGATTCGCGAGAAACGCTTCCGCGAGGATCTGTTCTACCGGCTCAACGTGGTGCCGGTCGTCCTGCCGCCGCTCAACCAGCGGCGCGAGGATATACCGGTTCTCGTCGACCATTATGCCGCCCGTTTTGCCGCCGAACAGCGTCTGCAACCGCCGGAGATTTCCGATGAAGCCATGGCGGCACTGCAGGCGTGCGACTGGCCAGGCAACGTCCGGCAGCTGCGCAATGTGGTAGAGCGGACGATCATCCTGGCGCCCAAGGACAATTTCGCCAGAATCGAGGTCGAAATGTTGCCACCGGAAGTTCTCGGCAATGATGACGATCTCGACCAGGGCGTCGCGTCGCTGATGGGTTCACCTTTGCGGGAAGCGCGGGAAAGTTTCGAACGGGAATATCTGAAAGTGCAGATCCGGCGTTTTTCCGGAAATATCTCCAAGACCGCCAATTTCATCGGAATGGAGCGGTCGGCGCTGCACAGGAAGCTGAAAATATTGGGCCTGGCATCGCGCAAGAAAAGCGACGCCGAGTGAGATTGCGGGTTTGGCGGTTGTCGTGACCGGCCGAATACCATATATGATAGAAAAGGCTCCTCAAGAAGAGCGGATAATGTCAGAGAAATAATAATATGCCATCGCAAAGCTGGCCAATAATTGGAGTCAAATATGACCGATAAATCAAACAATTTGCAGGATTTGTTCCTGAATTCCCTCCGAAAATCCAAAACTTCTGTCACCATGTTTCTGGTCAAGGGCGTCAAACTGCAGGGTATCGTTACCTGGTTCGACAATTTTTCCGTTCTTTTGCGCCGCGACGGGCAATCCCAGCTGGTGTACAAGCACGCAATTTCGACGATCATGCCGTCCGAAGCGCTCGACACGCAGCCCTTTTCCGACCTGATGGATAATGCACGGTCGCGGCCCGGGGTTTTGCAGGAAGTCTTTCTGACCGCCGTTCGGGACAGCAATGATCCGGTCACGATGTTCCTGGTCAATGGTGTGATGCTGCAGGGCGAAGTCGCTGCGCATGACCTGTTCTGCATCCTGCTTGAGAGGGAAGGGCTGTCGCAACTGGTTTACAAACATGCAATATCCACCGTGCAGCCGGGCGGTCCGCTGAATCTGGCGGATTATAACAATGCCGACGATGGTGCGCATTGATACCATTTGAGAAGGAAAGTCTCGACAGCAAGAGCCGCCGGGCGCTCGTCGTACATCCCGACATGGTGTCGCTTAGCCAGTCCGCGCTCGAGCATCGCCTTGAAGAAGCCGTCGGCCTCGCTCTGGCGATCGGACTGGTCGCGACCGCGTCCCATTATTTTTCGGTGCGCAATCCCAAGCCCGCGACCCTGTTCGGATCGGGGCAGGTGGACCAGATCAAGAAGATGATGAAGGAGCAGGACGCTTCGATTCTGATCGTCGACGCAGCCTCAGCGCGATCCAGCAGCGCAACCTCGAAGAGAAGCTGGAGGTCAAGGTTATCGACCGGACCGGCCTCATTCTCGAGATTTTTGGTGCAAGGGCCGCGACAGCGGAGGGCCGTCTGCAGGTCGAACTTGCCCATCTCGACTATCAGGCGGGCCGTCTGGTCCGCAGCTGGACCCACCTGGAACGGCAACGCGGCGGTTTCGGTTTTCTCGGCGGTCCGGGCGAAACCCAGATCGAATCCGATCGCCGGATGATCCGCGGCCGCATGGCCAAGTTGCGCAAGGATCTCGCGCATTTGCGCAAGACCCGCGCCTTGCACCGCGAACGGCGGCAGCGCGCGCCCTGGCCGGTCATCGCGCTGGTCGGCTATACCAATGCCGGCAAGTCGACCCTATTCAACCGCCTGTCCGGCGCGGAAGTCTTTGCCGAAGACCTGCTTTTTGCCACGCTGGACCCGACGATGCGGGAATTTCCGCTGCCCGGCTATGACAAGGCCATATTGTCGGATACGGTGGGTTTTGTGTCCGATCTGCCAACCCAGCTGGTCGCTGCCTTCCGGGCGACGCTAGAAGAAGTGACCGCCGCCGATATCGTCGTCCATGTGCGCGATATTTCCCATGAGGCAAGCGATGCGCAGGCGAGGGATGTGCGGCAGATTCTCGCTGATCTCGGGGTGTCGGAGGAAGCTGGCGAGGGGCCGCCTGTCATCGAGGCATGGAACAAGATCGACAAGATCGCGCCCGACGATCCGCAATATGACCGCATTTC
Organism: Sphingopyxis sp. BSNA05; assembly: GCF_013265645.1. Taxonomy (NCBI): domain Bacteria; kingdom Pseudomonadati; phylum Pseudomonadota; class Alphaproteobacteria; order Sphingomonadales; family Sphingopyxidaceae; genus Sphingopyxis; species Sphingopyxis sp. BSNA05. The sequence goes on from NZ_PYIA01000025.1 coordinate 23,756, forward strand.
GTCACCATTGCCCGAAAATGTCTGCACGATTTCCGCCGAAACCGGCGCCGGGGTTGACGATCTGGTGAACCTGATCTCCGGGACACTGTCTGAAGGGTATAAGTCGGAAAAATCACCATTGCCGCAGCCGACGGCAAGAAAATGGCGTGGTTACATGAAAATGGCCGGGTAATGAGCAGTGAACAGGATGGTAACTCACTGGTCGTCACCGTGGAAATGTCACCGCGTAACTGGGGCCGCTATCACGCTCTGGAATAGCCAGTCATGTCTCGCTGGCGCTGGCCTTGGCCTTCTGCCATTCGACCTCCAGTTCATCGATCGACATATCTTGCAGGCTTCCCGCAACATTTTCTTCTATCTGATTGAATCTCTTTGTAAATTTATCCGTAGCGTCGACCAGGGCCCGCTCTGCGTCGACTTTGTAGTGACGGGCCAGATTGACCGCGGAAAAGAGCAGATCGCCGATCTCCTCGTGAACCTCCGCATCGCTGGTGGCGGCCGCGACTTCCTCCAGTTCCTCGAGCAACTTGTCCCTGACCGGCGCCTTGTCGGGCCAATCAAAGCCGACCCGGGCCGCCCGCTTCTGGATTTTCTGCGCGCGCAACAGGGCGGGCAGGCAAGCGCGACACCGTCCAGTGCGCTCGACTGCCCGCTCTGCGCCCGTTCCTCGGCCTTGATCTCTTCCCAGCCCGGGCTGCCATCGGCCGCGCCGAAAATATGCGGATGACGCCGGGTCATCTTCTCGCAGATTGACGCCACCACATCGCCAAAGTCAAATAAACCGGAATCGGTAGCAATATGGCTGTGAAACACGACCTGGAGAAGGAGATCGCCCAGTTCGTCCTTGAGTGCCAACATATCTTCACGATTTATCGCGTCGGCAACTTCATAGGCTTCCTCGATCGTATAGGGCGCGATGGTCCGGAAGGTCTGCACCTTGTCCCAGTCGCACCCATTGTCCGGATCGCGCAAACGCCGCATGATATCTAGCAGGGGATCAATCAAAAGCGCTTCCGTTCTAACCCGTCATTAAGGTTGATAATATATATTATGTTAAATTATTGACCGTCCGGCAGGGCTGGTTCCAACACCATTTCACCCCCCGCTACGCGCCAACTTCCCAACTTTGACAAAAATTCATCCCGATAACATTCGCATCGCCAAATTCTTCGGCTATTACAACCGGCAGATCCTGCATGGCCAGCGGACCGACCTGCAAGGACTGGATAAGCCCGCGCTGCGCTTCGACCGAGCCATTGGCCGTGCTCAATATGACCGGAAACGGACTGTCGCTGATATCGACACCGGCGGCTTGCGCCGTCCGCAAACTCATTGCCGTCGTCGTGGCCCCGCTGTCGATCAGGAACCGCACCGGCTCCGCGTTAACCTTTGCATCGACCCAGAAATGACCGTCCGGAGACTGACGTATCCGCAGCGTTTCGCCGACCACCATCTGTTCATGCGATCCTGTCAATTCGCCGGAAACCCGGCTCCACACCGCCAATATCTCCTGCTTGTAGGAGAAACCTATGATGAACAGCGCGAAAATCGCCACCCAGGCCAATGCCGTCCGCACGATTTCGCCCAAGCCAATCCGTCTGGAAAACAAGGCGCTTGCCACCAGCACCAGAGCGCCGATGGTAAAAACTAGATTGATATTCTGATCTTCGGTCAAGGTTTCAGATTTCTTTCACATAACCATCAAAAGCGGGCCGGACATGATCGGGCAATATGGATACAAGATGGTGATAATCCATCGACTTGTCCATATGCGTTAACAGGCTGAACTCGGGCCGGGCATCATCGATCAGGTCGAGTGTCATGTCGAGATGGGCATGGGTCGGGTGCGGCTCGTCCCGCAGCGCGTCAACGACCAACAGATCGCAGCCCCGGTAAAGCGCTCTCATATCCTCGGTTACCTCGCCAAAATCGGTTGCATAGACGATCGACTTGCCCTGATGTTCGAAGCGCAGCCCGGCCGATGTTATGCCCCCATGCGGCTGATCAACATGCCGGACCGATATATCGCCGATCTCGAGGTCTCCATCCATTGTCATGGCCTCACAAATCGACGGATAATATTTGTGGCCTTCAAAAGCATAGGCAAATCGATTTTGCAGGCTCGCAAGCGCGAACGGTCGGGCATAAGCAGGTATCGGCTGACGCTTCTGCTGGAAAACAGCCCTGAGATCGTCAATGCCATGGCAATGGTCGGCATGATCATGCGTCCAGATTACCGCGTCAATCCGGTCGATGTCGTTATCGAGAAACTGATTGCGCAGATCCGGCGATGTATCAACCAGAATTCGGGTTGCGGGACTTTCCACCAGGATCGAGACACGGCTTCTGCGGTTCTTCGGTTCATTCGGGTCGCAATCACCCCAGTCATTGCCGATACGGGGCACACCCGCCGACGTCCCGCATCCCAATATCGTCAGTTTCAAGGCCACATTCAGGGCCGCGCCTTGGTGAAGAGCCTGTAGAAATTCCGACCGGTTGTTTCGCAAAGATCGTCATAATCCTCGCCGCGAAGTTCGGCCAGATAACGCGCTGTGTCTGCGACAAAAGCGGGTTCGCCCGTCTTCCCGCGATGCGGCACTGGCGCCAGAAACGGCGCATCGGTTTCGACCAGCAGCCTGTCTGCCGGCAATTTTGCCGCTGTTTCCTGCAAATCTTTGGCATTTTTGAAGGTCACGATGCCGGAGATCGAGATGTAGAGACCCAGAGCCAATGCCTTTTGGGCGAAATCCTCGCTTGCGGTGAAACAATGGATTACGCCGGTATAGGCGCCCTGCTCCATTTCTTCGGCCATGATATTTGCCGTATCATCTTCGGCATCGCGCGTGTGAACAATGATCGGCAACCCCGTTTCCCGCGCTGCATGAATATGCGTGCGAAAGCTCTGTTTCTGCCGATCCCGGTCGCTGTGATCATAATAATAATCGAGCCCTGTCTCCCCTATCGCGATAACCCGCGGATGGGCGGCTTCTTCCACCAGTTTTGCGAGATCGATATCGGGATGGGCATCGGCCTCGTGCGGATGAATTCCGATACTGGCCCAGACGTCCTTTTCTCGCTCCGCCGTTGCGACAATGTCTCGCCATTCGCGTTCACGGGTCGAAATATTGAGCATCGCCGTCACACCACTCTGCCGTGCGCGGTCGAGCGCGGCGCCCTGCTCTTCGACCAGACCTTTGTAATTCAGGTGGCAGTGGCTATCGACAAGCATCTCAGTCCCCTGCCTCGTCACTCGACAGTTCCAGACGCGGAAAAATTCCTTCCGGCTTCGGCAATGCAAGCCCCTGCTCGACGGGTGTCCCAAGATGTTCAAAGTCACGACCGTCCGGCGACTGGGCCAGCAGATCGAGCATCCGGTCGCAACTGTCAGGCATCGCCCAGCGTAGCATTATGGCGAGTTGCCGAATGGCTTCTGCCGTATGATAGAGTACGCTGTCGGCGCGCGCCGGATCGGTTTGCGCAAAGCCCACGGGGCCTGGTCTGCAAAATAGCTATTGGTGGCGCTGAGCCGCTCGCGAATGACATCAAGAGCCTGATCGATCTTGAGCAGACCTCCGGTCATCGCTGACCTTACATCCGCAAAACAGCTCTCCAACTGGCTTAACAATTCCTGCTCCGCCGCGGTTGGCTCGCCACGAGGCGGTATTTTCCCGTCACAATTTTTGGCAATCATTGATAGCTTCGCTGCGCCAGGTTACCGAAATTATTGGCAAGATCGGCATTGGTCTTGGTCACGATCGCATCTGCGGAATAGGTCCCGTCCTTGCCGAATACGACGTCGGAGAGCAGAAAATAGCGGAGTTGATCGACTCCGAACCGTTCCGCCAATTCCATGGGATCAACGACATTGCCCACCGACTTCGACATTTTTTCGCCGCGGTTGAGCAGAAAGCCGTGGCCGAAAATCTGTTTGGGCAAGGGCAGACCGGCGCTCATCAGGAAAGCCGGCCAGTAGACCGCATGAAAGCGGACAATGTCCTTGCCGATAAGATGAAGATCTGCGGGCCAATATTTCGCGAACATACCTTCGGTATCGGGATAGCCCACTCCGGTCATATAGGTGGTTAGAGCATCAACCCACACATACATGACATGACCCGGTGATCCAGGCACCGGAACCCCCCAGTCAAAGCTGGTTCGAGACACGCTTAGATCGCGCAATCCGCCTTCGACAAAGCGCATGACCTCGTTCCGGCGGCTTTCCGGCTGAATGAATTCAGGATGTTCTGCGTAAAGCTTGAGCAATTTGTCCTGATAATTGGACAATTTGAAGAACCAGGTTTCTTCTGCAGTCCATTGAACGGGTGTCCCCTGGGGAGAGAGTTTCTCACCCCCCTCACCTGTCTCGAGCTCGTCTCCCGCATAAAAAGCTTCGTCACGCACCGAGTACCAGCCTTCATAACGATCCAGATACAGATCCCCATTGGCTTCCATCGCCTTCCACAATGCTTTGCTCGCCTCGTGGTGCGCGGGCTCGCTGGTTCTCCGGAACCCGTCATGATTGATATTGAGCTTTGCGCACATCTCTATGAAGTAAGACGACATTTCATCAGCGAGCTTGATGGTTTCGACACCGGCATCCCGCGCCGTCTGGACCATTTTCAGACCGTGCTCGTCGGTACCTGTTATCAACCGGACATCGCGTCCGCTCAGCCGGTGAAAACGTGCAATGGCATCGGCAGCTATCGCTTCATAGGCATGACCGATATGCGGTCGCCCGTTGGGATAGCTTATGGCGGTGGTAATATAGAAAGGTTCTGACATAGGCGTCTCTCTTGATGCATTGGCGGCGCTTGTAAACAGCCAAAATATCAATTCTTCTTAACTGTCTCCGGCAAGATCCCCCATCAGGCTGCCCAGTCGGAAGATGACCGCCTGATTATCCAGTGCTTTGGGAAGGGCAGTCGAGGCCAATTCGCTGGCTTCTCGCCATTTTTCAATGGATTGTAGAGAACAAGCCCGTTCGGGAGCCTTGATCTGCTCTGCGATGAGGCTGGGGGCCCGGTCCAGAAATGCGCGGTATCGCGGCGTTGCTGCCTTTAGCGAAAGCTTGCGAGCGAGTTCGCTTTTAAGACTGTTGTCCCTGTCGCCCGACCTGATAATCTGCCGGGCGATTCCTTCCAGTTCGGCAAGCCCCACCTCGGCATATTGCAGGGCGCGACCTGGCGACCCTTCCCCGGCAAGAACAAGCGTCTCCAGATCCGCCTCATCCAGATCTGACACGGCGGCCTTCAACACCTTGCGCATGTCATCGGCGCCCAGCGGATCAAATCGCAACATCTGGCAACGGGAACGGATCGTCGGCAAAAGCCTGTCGGGCATATGGCTTATCAGAAAGAAAATCGTGTTTTTCGGTGGCTCTTCAAGATTTTTCAAGATTGCGTTGGCGCCGGCGCGTTCCAGATCGTCGGCAGCATCAATCACTACTATCCGATATTCCGAGATCGAAGCCTGATTCTGGAACAAGGGTTGAAGGGACCGGATCTGGTCAACCTTGATATTGCGAGCCAGTTCATGCTCTTCGAGCGAATCCAGACCATTGTCCCGTGCCTTCTTCTCTTCCTTGTCACCCTTCGGGCCGCGCCGGAGCAAGCGAAAATCGGGATGGGAGCCTGCGGCGAGAAGATGGCCGGCCTCATCATCCTGATCATCCGAGAAAACGGCCTGCGGATTACGCGAGTTGAGGAGAAAATGCGCAGCTTGCTGGGCAAAGGCGGCCTTGCCCAATCCCTTGTCACCCGCAAGAATCCACGCGTGGTGGAGCATGTCCTTGGCCAGGGCCTGATGGAATATCTGCCGGGGCCTCTCATGACCGAGATATGACGTCATGCCATCATGCCGTCGAGATTGATCATCAAAGCCTCGGTTATCGCCTCGACGGATTGCGAAGCATCGACGAGCGCAATGCGCTCGGGCTCGTCGGCTGCGAACTTTCGAAAATTGGCCATGACTGCCCGGTGATAGCGGCTGTCCCTGCCTCCGATACGGTCGCTGTCGCCGCGATCCCGCGCGTCGGCTCTTTTTGACGCAACCGCTTCGGGCAAGTCGAGCACAAACGTCCGGTCCGGCATCAGATTTTCACTGCCTATCCGGTGCAAGTCCATGATTTCAGCGTCGCTGATCTCTCCGCAAACACTCTGATAGGCCCTGCTGCTGTCAATGAACCGGTCGCAAATGACCCAGTCCCCCCGCGCCAGAGCCGGCCTGATCAATTTGGTGCAATGTTCGGCGCGCGCAGCGGCGAACAACAGCGCTTCAGTGCGAATATTCCATTTTTCTTCTGCCCCGGTCAGCAATAGCTCGCGGATGGTCTCCGCGCCCGGAGTGCCGCCGGTTCCCGGGTAAGCAGAGCCTTAAAGCCATTTTTCTCAAGAGCTTCAGCGAGCGCCCTCGCCTGGGTCGACTTGCCGGTCCCCTCCCCGCCTTCCAGCGTGATGAAGCGGCCCTGGGTCACGCCAATCCGAGCAGGGATTTCAGTCCGGCCCAGACACGGTCAAGGAAACCGGCCTCGCCCACGTCTTCGCCTGCGACCAGATCAACCGACTGCTGTCCGGCATCTGCCGTGCTGACGATCAGCTTCGCGATCGGCTGACCCTTGGTGATGGGGGCTTTGATGGGACCGTTATAGGTCACTTTCATCGATATGTTACCGTCAGAAGCCTTTGGAATAGTTGCAAATAAATCCCTGTCGGCCACGAGTGAAACAGTAGAACTGTCCCCCAGTTGCACTTCTGCATTCTGCACTCTCGTGCCCTTGTCAAAAAGCTTTCTCGGCTCCCAGGCGTTGAAGCCCCAATTCATGAATTTGACCGATTCCTCGATCCGACCGCCATAACTGTCCAGCCCGGCAAGTACCGACACAAGACGCCGGCCCTTTTGTTCAGCCGAGCCGGTGAAACCATAGCCGGCTTCTTCGGTATGACCGGTTTTCAAGCCGTCCGATCCTGCGACCTTGCCCATCAACGGGTTGCGGTTGGACTGTTTGATACCATTCCAGGCGAATTCATCCTGGCCGTAGAAATCATCATATAGTTTCGGAAAATTATTGACTGTCGCCGAACCGAGCTTGGCGAGATCCCGTGCCGTAACCATGGTCCTGCCTTCATCCGGCCAACCGTTGCTATTGCCGAACCGGCTGTTCGACATGCCTAGCTCCTTTGCCCGCTTGTTCATCAGCCCGACAAAGGCCTCTTCGGTACCGGCGATTCCTTCCGCAAGTACAACGCAGGCGTCATTGCCTGACAGCGTCACAATGCCGTGCAGCAAATCGCTGACGCTGACCTGATCACCGACACCAAGGAACATCGTAGAACCCTGGTTGTTCCATTTCTTCCAGGTTGCTTCATTGACGCGAAATTTGTCATCCAGCTTGAGCTTGCCCTTGTTGATCAGGTCAAAGGCGACGTAGACTGTCATCATTTTCGCCATTGATGCCGGCGGAATCTGTTTGTCGGCATTTTTCTCGAACAGAACCGCGCCTGATGACAGGTCTGTCATATAGGCAATAGGCGCTTCGGTTTCGAAACCGGGCGCGGCGGCGACAACCGACGACAAGGCGATGAAAGGCAGTGACACCAGAAGATATTTTTCATTTAGGACAGGATTCCCGATCAAAATTTAACGGCAAAAGCTATTTGTCCGTGCGCAAGATTCGAGCTCCGCTATAGCCGCGCTGCTGCGCCTGTGCCAGCCCTGCTTGCGCATCCTTTTCACTGGCATAAGGACCGTAGCGAACACGCCAAATCGTTCGCGTGCCATCCGGAAACACTTGTGCCCCGATTTTCTTGGCCAGAGTGTCTGCTCGCGATTTGTTGCTGAATGCCGCAACCTGCACGGCATAGGATCCGGCCAGGCCTCCGACATAATTGTCTCCCACACTATTTTCCGCTGCGACCGGACGTCCGGCATTCTCGACGATGAAGCGGCCATCACGCGTTCCACTTGTCGCCGGGGGTGAAGCAACGGGGCGATTGGGTGGACCTGAAGCCGGAGACGAAGATGCAGGTGCAGCAGCCTGCCTGATCGGCGCGGCCGGACGAGGCAGCTTGGCGAGATTTTTCCGCAATATCGACAACAGGGAGTCCGGCGTGGCGATCCGCTCGGTTGCCGGAGCCCCCATACGCAGCACGGCCCGCTCCTGTTCGTTCGGGTTGACCTTGCGAACGCGCACCCCTGACACTCCATCACGATCGATACCCAGCTGCTTGGCGGCACCGTGCGAGAGGTCAATCAGGCGATCATTGGCAAAAGGTCCGCGGTCGTTGACCCGTACCAGGATCGTGCGACCGGTATCGAGCGCCGTCACCTCGACATAAGACGGCAGGGGCAGCGTCTTATGCGCTGCAGAAATGCCCTGCGGATTGAAAATTTCACCATTGGCCGTCTGGTTGCCGGACAGCTCTTCACCATACCAGCTGGCATAGCCGACTTCGTCATAGCTCTGCACATCCTCGGGCGTGTAGGTTTTTCCGCCAACCTTGTAGGGATCACCGATTTTCTGGGGATAGTCGGCTACCGCTGCCGAGCCAGCGGCCTGTCCTGCACCGCGAGGCGGGGGCGAGCCATCGGGAAACTGACCGAAATCGCGCGATCCGCTACATCCGGCCAATGCCAGCGTAGCCGTCGACAATATTCCAAACCTAACTGCGTATTTCATCCGCTAATAACCCCACTGCTAGCCCGTAAAAATTCGAACAATTATAATCCAGTATGACGCGATAATTGCCCGTCAGCAAATAGGCGGTATTGCCTGCTCCATCGGGTTCGAGCAACGTCGCCATCACATTCTCGTCAAGGCTCTTCCCTGTCGCCGGAACAACGCCGAGCGCGCGCCATTCGGCCATAGTCTTCCACTGGCTATGGCGGCCAAATACGCGAGGACAACGGGTCGGCACGATCTTGCTCGCCACTGCGTCGCGGTTGAGCGACGACGGGACATTGACGGCGATGCCCCACGGCTCTCCGCGGCGCCAGCCGGAATTGACAAAATAATTGGCAATCGATGCCACAGCATCATTTTCATTGTTCCAGATATCCGCATATCCGTCGCCGCTGCCATCCTTCGCCAGTCGCAGATAAACCGAAGGCAGGAACTGCGGCATGCCCATGGCCCCTGCCCAGCTTCCCTTGAGCGCCGATTGCGGAACACCTTTGTCAATCAACTGCAGCACGGCGAGCAATTCGGGCTCGAACAGCGAGCGCCGGCGGCCTTCATAGGCCAGCGTTGCCAGCGAACGAGGAATATCGAAATCGCCCATGTAGGAGCCATAATTGGTTTCCTTGCCATATATCGCCATGATGATCGGACCCGGCACGCCGGTATCGCGTTCGACGTCGACCAGCTTGGCAATCAGGCGACGATAGGCCGCCTTGCCGCCGGCGATCCGCTGGCTTGTGATATGCCGCCGCTGATAGGGTGCGAAAGGCGGGATTGCGCTATTTGGGCTGCCACCCGGTTGTGACTGATCCAGCTCAACGACTCTTGGATTGTAAGTAAGACCGGGCAAAACCTGATCCAGTGTTTGCGCTCGCACGCCTTCCTGCAGAGCCTTTTGGCGTACCTCCAGCAGATAGGATTCAAATCCGGAACTGCTCTGGGCTTTGGCGTCTTGCATAGCTGCTGCGGTGCTGATGCCAAAAAGAGCAATAGCGCCGCAAGCGATGGCGGTCATGATACGCATGATTACTTCCCTTTCGTCACGCCGTTGTCGCACAAAGCGAGTCTGAGGGGAATCCCTAAATAACCCGAAGAAACAACCACTCGCCCCGAAAGGCGGAAATCAGCGAAATCCCTCTGCTCGGTTTCAGGCGTTCACAAATGTTTTGCGCTTTCAAAACGATGGCGCTAGGACGCGTGCGACCCCGCCCTAAGGGCCATGCGGACAGGTGGCAGAGTGGTCGAATGCAGCGGTCTTGAAAACCGCCGAGGGTGCAAGCTCTCCGTGGGTTCGAATCCCACCCTGTCCGCCACTCCACTGTTTTCACACATCCCGAGATAACCCGTGGAACCCGCAATTTACTGCGGGTTAGCGAGTGATTCGGGTCCTCATTTGTCCTCAGGTTTCCACCGGTGTGTGATTTGGAATGTGGGAACAAATGTGGGAATATCAGGGCTATGGGAAAATTATCTGCAACCGCTGTGAAGGCAGCAACC